>JBBIUW010000126.1:0-7058 GCA_037440045.1 Sphingobacteriaceae bacterium | reverse complement strand
CTCCACTTAATTTGTTGCCAATAGATGTTGCTAAACTCCAACCTCCCATCATTAAGGCAGTGTATCTGGCAGGCGATAATTTAGAAACCATTGATAAGCCCATCGGACTCAAACATAATTCTCCTATAGTAATTACTCCATAGCAACTAATTAACCACCAAGGGCTAGCTTTTATATTTCCATTATTCGTATAATATACTGCAGCAACCATTACAATAGTTGATAAGGCACTAATCAATAGTCCATATGAAATTTTAGTAGCAGTAGTTGGTTCTTTTTTTCTTTTGCGTAAAAAACCAAAAAACATCACAACTAATGGTGTTAAAAAAATAACAAAGAACGGATTGATTGATTGGAACAATTCGGTAGGAATTAAATTTAATTTTTCTCCAGGTTCTGGATATTTTTCGGGTGCTAAATTTTTGAAATATGAAGGGTAGTCAACACATTTTACAGGTTTCCCATTAGCATCTTTTATTTTTCTGAAATGCTCATCAATTTGAAAAACACTATCATTTTTGGCTACAACAGAATTATCTACCTGACTCAAAAATTTGGCTGGTGTAAGAAAGGTTGATGACATTTCTCTGTCAGTATATGAATTTGCATAGGTTGTTAATGCAGTACCATTTAGTTTAAAAATTGCCCAAAAAATAATAACAATTCCAAAAATAGTAAACATCGTTCCAACTGATTTTCTTTCTTCTTCATTACAACTTTTATAAATAGAATAATAAAAGTATACAATAGGTATACATGCACATAAAAAGGCATCAGTGCTATCGCTACCAAAAATAGTATCTGGTATAAACCATCCTAAAGCTCCAAACCCTAACGCAATAGCCAAAACTCTTAAAAAACGCATGATAACAGGTCTGTCTTCTGGCTTAGGTTCTTTTCTTACATCTACATGTTTATAATGGGGCATACCAATCCAAAAAGTAATTACACCAATAAACATACCTATACCAGCAGCAATAAATGCTCCATCCCATCCATAAATATTTCTCATGTATGCTGCAATGAAATTACATAAGAATGCACCAATATTAATACTCATATAAAAAATATTATAACCAGTATCTTTATTGTCTTTGTATTTAGGATCGTTATATAAATTACCAAGAAGGGTAGAGATGTTGGGTTTAAAAAAACCGTTTCCAATAATCATGATTCCTAATGAAGTGAAAAAGGCCCATTCTTCTCGGATAGAGAGCATACAATAACCAATTCCCATCAAAATTCCACCAATAGTAATAGATAGTCTATAACCTAGTTTCATATCGGCCATTAAACCACCAATAAATGGAGTAAGGTAAACACAGGCAATAAAGGTTCCAAAAATATCAGCCGCTTTTGCATTTTCCCATCCAAAGCCACCAGTATCAGAATCTGTCATGTATAAAAAGAAAATTCCAATCATTAAGTAGTAACCAAATCTTTCCCAAAATTCGGTAAATGCTAAAAAAAGTAATCCCTTTGGATGTTTAGATGTAGAACTCATAAAATATTGTTTTTATAAATATAATAGAAAGGTTTTACTTTGCAATAAAAATATTTTTCAATATACTTTTTTGAGTTTTAGTATTTATAAATTCAATACTAATTGTTTTTGATGGAGTGCCGTTACCTTCCAGTAACGTATTAAATATAGTATCTGGTTTTGTGTGAGAATACTTCATTCCTAAAATAGGTTTTAGTTGAAATATACTGTCTTTATCGGTTTTCACGAATTGGGCATTGGTAACAAATAATTGAATGCTTGTTTTTAAACTATCAGGAAGTTTAATCACAAACAAATCATTTTTATTTTTAATGATGGTGTCTGATTTTTGCCCTAATTGTAAAAAGAGAAAACGGTTGTCCTCTCTTTTTACTTTAATGGTACGTTGTGCTGATGCTGAAAGCGAGAATAAAAACAATATGATAAAAATGATAATTTTCATATAATAAAAGTTGTTCTCGACTTCGCTCGAACTGACAATATTTATTTTAAAGCGTCAATGATTTTTTCTGCTAATTCAACACCTATACGTTCTTGTGCTTCGTTTGTTGCAGCTCCAATATGAGGTGTTAAAGAAATTTTTGGATGTTTTAATAATGCTTCATTAGGTGTTGGTTCATTTTCGAAAACATCTAAACAAGCGTGTGCAATTTTACCTGAGTTTAAGCCGTTTATTAAATCCGTTTCATCAATTACACCACCGCGAGCAGCATTAACTAATATCACGCCGTTTTTCATTTTTTCTATTTCTGTAGCAGTAATTACTTTACCACTAGGAACGTGTAACGAAATCATATCAGAACCGGCAATTAATTCATCCATACTTACTGTATTGATTTTTACATCAACACCGTTTGTTCCGTGAATATCTAATTTTAAAACAGCTTCTTTTACAAATGGATCATAAGCTAAAACTTTCATACCACAACCTAATGCAATTTTAGCTGTGTATTGTCCAATACGACCAAAACCAATGATACCAATTGTTTTATCTCTTAGTTCAATACCTTTTGCATAGTTTTTCTTTAACTCATCAAATTTTGTATTACCAACATTAGGCATATTTCTATTACTATCGTAAACAAAACGAACGGCATTAAACAAATGTGCAAATACTAATTCCGCTACAGAGTTACTAGAAGCAGCAGGAGTATTAATAACTTGTAATCCTTTAGAACGAGCATAATCAACATCAATGTTATCCATGCCAACCCCACCACGTCCTATCACTTTTAAATTTGGGCAAGCATCAATTACATCTTTACGAACTTTAGTTGCGCTTCGAACGGTTAATGCAATATAGTTTTTTGCATTAATTTCACTAACTAAATTTTCTTGTGCTACTTTTTCTGTTACAACTGTAAAACCAGCTTTTTCAAGTAAGCTTTTTCCTACAGCATCAATGCCATCATTGGCTAAAATTAATTTACTCATAATGTTTTTGATTAAGTCTTCGACTCCGCTCAGACTGACATTTTTATTATATATTTTGTTATTTCAATTGTTCTATAATATTTTCAATACTCATACCATCAGCTTCTGCTTTATAATTTCTAATAATACGATGTCTTAAAATCGCATTAGCTACTGATTTCACATCTTCAATATCAGGGCTGTATTTCCCGTTAATAGCAGCGTGACATTTTGCACCTAAAATTAAAAATTGAGAAGCACGAGGCCCTGCTCCCCAAGCTAAATATTTCTTTGTAACATCTGAACTGAATTCAGAATTTAAACGCGTTTTATTTACCAGTTTTACAGCATATTCTAATACATTATCTGCAACTGGTATTTTACGAATTACATTTTGGAAATATATAATTTCTTCTGCTGAGATGATTTTGTTTAGTTGAACTTTAGTATCAGTAGTTGTTTGTTTAACTACCTGTAATTCTTCCTGGAAACTAGGGTAATCTAACCACACATTAAACATAAAACGGTCTAATTGAGCTTCGGGTAGGGGATAAGTTCCTTCTTGTTCAATGGGGTTTTGAGTAGCTAAAACAAAAAATGGATTTCCTAATTCATATCTTTTGCCAGCAGCCGTTACACTTCTTTCTTGCATCGCTTCTAGTAATGCAGCTTGTGTTTTGGGAGGTGTACGGTTAATCTCATCAGCTAAAACAATATTGGCAAACAATGGGCCTTTAATGAATTTGAAATTACGTTGTTCATCCAAGATTTCAGATCCAACAATATCGCTTGGCATCAAATCGGGAGTGAACTGTATACGATTAAATGATAATCCTAATACATCGGCAATGGTATTAACCAACAATGTTTTCGCTAACCCAGGAACGCCAACTAATAAACAGTGACCTTTACAAAAAATAGAAATTAATACATTTTTAACAGTGTCGTTCTGCCCAACAATAACTTTCCCGATTTCTGCATTTAGCTCTTTGTATTTTACAACAAAAGCATCTATTGCCTCAACATCATTTTTGTAGTTCATAGGTGTTTATTTTATTAAATGATTCTAAAATAAATTTCAGTTTATTGTATAATTTAATTAAGGTGTTATTGTCCAATTGTACTGTAGTTTACAACTGTTGAATTCGCTATCAATTTTAATGTAGGTTGTTTTAGATTTTTTTGCTATCCAATCTGTAATTGATTTTTTTTGTCTTTCGAAATTAGCCATATTTAAAAGCTTTGTATAATCGTCTTGCATATTGGCTTTATGCGGTTCTGTTCTTGATTTTAAATATACAATTCTCCAAGCTTGTTTAGCATCAGACCCTACGTATTGAATGACAGGACTTACATCTCCAACTTTCATTTGGTTTTCAAGCATAAACACTAAGTTTTGATCCATCTGCCCAATCTCTTCTAATTCCCACTTAGTACTATTAGCAGCAGGGTTTATTAAAACACCTCCATTTTGTTTAGTGTCTTTATCAGTACTGTATTTAAGGGCGGCATCTTCAAATTTTATTTTTCCAGTAGCTATTAATTCTCTAACGCTATCTAATTTTGCTTTAGCATTTAAAAATTCTAACTGAGAAATTTTTGGAGACATTAAAATATGTCTAACGTCCACAGATTCACCCTTACGTGCTACAAGTTGCATAAAATGGTAGCCATATGATGTTTCAAATATTTCAGATACTTCGCCTTGTTTTAATCGGAAAGCAACAGCTTCGAACTCAGGAACCATTTGTCCACGCATAACAGACTCATATCTTCCTCCATTTTTAGCAGAACCTGGATCTTCGCTATACAAGGCTGCAATAACACTCATACTTTCTCCATTAATAACTCTGTTTCGGTAAACCTCTAGTTGTGCTCTAACAGCTTTTTTTGCTTCATCAGAAATAGGAGGTCTCATAACAATATGGCCTAATTCTAATTCAGAATTTACTAAAGGTAAACTATCAATAGGTAAGGTATTAAAAAAGGCTCTAACTTCACTTGGTGTTAATTTAGTTTCGCCAGTTATTTTTTGTTGCATTTTTTGAGCAAGTAATTGATCTTTTACATCATCTCTTAACTCGTCTTTAAAAACACTAATACGTTTTCCATAAAAAGCCTCAAATTTTTCTTCGCTTCCTAACATACCAACATAATATTGTATACGTCTGTTTATTTCATTATCAACTTCACCATCAGATACCACAATACTATCTCTATCTGCTTGTGCTAATAATAATTTTTGAAACAGTAAATCTTCAAATACTTTACACTTTCCGTATTCTGTTTCTTCTTTTCTTTCTTTTTGTTGAAGCATATTGGTTTCTACTTCAGATAAAAGCAATGGGTTTTTACCTACAATAGCAACTACTTTATCCAAAATTTGTGGTTGAGCATTGCTTAATGTTGCTAATAAAAGAAAGGCAATAACAAGTTTTAAGTTCATTTTACTAAGTTAGTTATAAATTTCTAATTCCTTATTTGTTTTGGCTTTATCAAAAAAGTCTTTTTTAATGGAGTTAATTAATTTTTGTTTACGTTGGTTAATCAACATGTTTTTAATGTTGTTGATTTCAAAGTTTAGGGGAGATAATGTGTTTTTTGTTTTTACTTCAATGATTTTTAAAAAATAAAAACTTTTAGCATCTGTAAATTCAAATGTTTTTCCGTTCTGAACGTTGTACTCGGGAACTTCTTTTAATTGATTAATCTCTTTTTTTAAATCATCAAACATTAACCAAGTATCATCATTCATAAAAAAATTATTGGCATATTGAATACATAAACTTTTTAACTGTTCTGCATCTTTGGGATTTGAAGAGTAACATAGTTTTTTTAATTTTTCAATATTAGGAATGTTAATAGGTGTTTTTACATAAACCACTTTAACAATATTGTTTTTTAGTAAAAAGTTTTGAGAGTTAGCATTATAATACTCTTCAATTTGAGCTTGTGTTACATTTGTATCTAGTTTTTCGTTAATAAGTTTGGTTTGAAACTTATAGGTTAAAAGCTCCTTTTTATACTCTTCTAATTCTTTTTCAACATTTAATTCTTCGTCGGATAGGTAATTTGTTGCCTGTTGGTAAAAAACTTCATTACTTGCCCATTTATTTATCAGGTTTTGAATAAAAGCAATACTATCTGATTTTGATAATCCCTTTGGGCTATTGTTTTTTAAATCATCTAAGTATAAAGTACTCGAGTTAACTTTTGCTACTATTTTACTATTGTTTGAATTATTAGTTGAAGATGATTTATTACAACCATAGGCCGTCAATATTAATAACACTACAATTAGTGAGATTTTATTTATATGAAATGGTAAGTTCAAATCTTCATTATAAAACAAAAAGGCTGTAGTTAATTGATACAGCCTTTTTGTTTGTTTTTATCTTTATTATTTAACTGTATTTAAAACGTCTTCGTTTACTTTAACAACGTACTTGTTTTTTAGATAAGTTAACCATTCTTTTTCTAAATAGTTTTGATAATCAGCTGTTATCATTCCCTTAGCTTCAGCAATTGTTTTTGGTGTTTTAGGCATTAATTTATTTACAACCAATACTGTTATTTTGTTGTCTTTTGCATCTTTAATATCAGCAGCTGCTACACCTTGTTTCCAATTAGCATCTACATCTTTGTTTTCTCCTTTTAAGTATGTAATAGACTCCGCTAAGATATTTAACTGAGATGTTTTGTTGATAGCATCAATAATTTCTTTTTCTGATTTGTTTTTCTTTAACATGCTACGAACCTCTTTTGCTATTTTCTCATTTGCACATTTGTATAATGTTACATCTGCACGTTCGTCCCATAAGTAATTGTTTTTATTTTTTTCGTAAAACACTTTTAGACCTGCTGTATCTTTAACTGCTTTGCTCCATACTTTTTGGTCAGTCAAATCAAACAATAAAATACCATCTCTGTATTCTTTTAATAAATTTCTGAATTCAGGATATTTTTTTTCAAGGTTAGCATCTTCATACGTAATTACAGTTTCGTCAACATATTCTTTAAATGATTGATTTAAGAACATGTTGTTATCCATTTTTGGACGTGTTGTTTGACGAGTTTCTATGTATTTAGCAAAGTCATTTTGAGTATATTTTTTATCTCCTAATTTAAATAGTTCTTTATT
>JBBIUW010000125.1:0-7060 GCA_037440045.1 Sphingobacteriaceae bacterium | reverse complement strand
AGAAAAACCATGAGGGGTGTTCATATGAGGAGTTTTTATCCAGTACATTTATGTAGTGTTTCAGCCATAAATTTAGTAAATTAGCCCTGATTTTGTAGGTTATTTTAACCACAGAGTATCATAGAAAAAAGTTAAGGATAGAAAACAAGTATTTTGAACATAGTAATATGTGAAAGCAAAGCTCTATAATTTCCTCCAACAACTATAGTTTCTATGTTCCTATGCGGTTTAATAGTCAACAATACTGTTTTTTAATAATTAAATAAATATACTTTTGACATTCAACGACTTTAATTTTGATGCTTCATTAATGGATGGCTTGTTATCTATGGGATACAAGCTTCCAACTCCTATACAACAACAAGCTATACCTGTGATTCAAAACGGCAAAGATTTAATTGCCTGTGCTCAAACCGGAACTGGAAAAACCGCTGCTTTTGTATTACCTGTACTAGATAAAATTATTAAAGCTAAAAAAAGCGGCATTAATACTTTAATCATTGCCCCTACTCGCGAATTAGTGTTGCAAATAGATCAACAAATTGAAGGCATGGCTTATTTTTGCGGAGTAAGTTCTATTGGCATATATGGTGGTAATGATGGTGTTGCTTGGGAACGACAAGCCAGAGCTTTGCGCGAAGGCGTGGATATTGTAATTGCAACACCTGGACGTTTAATTGCGTTACTCCAATCTGGAGATGTGAAATTTGATACGATTGAACATTTAATTTTAGATGAAGCTGATCGTATGTTAGACATGGGTTTTTCGGATGACATTAAAACCATTTTGAAACATTTACCGCAAAAACGCCAAACCATCATGTTTTCGGCAACCATGGCTCCAAAAATCAGGAACCTAGCACAACAAATGTTGCACGAACCAGAAACTATTAACATTGCCATTTCTAAACCTGCTGCTGGTATTGTGCAACAGGCCTATGTGGTGTATGATGGACAAAAAGAAAAATTATTAAAAGAGATTTTAAAGAACGAAGACTTTTCTTCGGTCATCATTTTCTCATCAACCAAAGAAAAAGTAAAAGAACTGGCTCAAACGTTTAAAGCCTTAAAATATTCAGTTCAGGGATTCTCCTCGGATTTAGAACAAACCGAACGTGAAGAAATTATGCGCAACTTCAAAGCTCGAAACCTACGCATTTTAATTGGCACCGATATTTTATCTCGCGGGATTGATGTAGATGGAATCAGCCTAGTAGTAAATTTTGATGCTCCACCAGACCCTGAAGATTACATTCACCGTATTGGACGAACAGCTCGTGCTGCTAAAGAAGGCGTGGCAATTACTTTTGTTAACGAAAAAGACCAACCTCGCTTTGCTCAAATCGAGGCTTTAATGGGAATTGATGTGCCAAAAATGCCTATACCTGAAGAGTTTGGCGCAGGGCCTGAATATAACCCTGAAGCAGCCAAAAAGAAATTCGATAAGCCTCGTCATTCAGGAAATAAACCAAAACCTGGCTTTAAGAAAAAACCATTTCACGGACCTAAAAAAGCGTAATTAATACACAAAATTGTATATTTAGACACAAAAAAACATGAGTCATTCTTCTACAACCATAGAAATTAAAAATACAGATACTACCATGAATTCAAAAATAGCTTTACTAGAACAAAAACAAGCCGAAGCACTTTTAGGTGGCGGACAAAAGCGTATTGATTCTCAACATAAAAAAGGAAAATTAACTGCGCGTGAACGTTTACACTTTTTATTAGATGAAGGTAGCTTTGAAGAAATCGGCATGATGGTAACACACCGCAGTAAAGATTTTGGTTTAGAAAAAGAACAATATTTAGGCGATGGTGTAGTAACGGGTTACGGAACTATCAATGGTCGTTTAGTATATGTGTTTTCTCAAGATTTCACTGTTTTCGGTGGTTCATTATCTGAAACACATGCTGAAAAAATTTGTAAGGTAATGGACTTAGCCATGAAAAATGGTGCTCCGTTTATTGGTTTAAATGATAGTGGTGGTGCTCGTATTCAGGAAGGTGTTGTATCTCTTGGTGGTTACGCTGATATTTTTTACCGCAATGTAAGAGCAAGTGGCGTGATCCCTCAATTATCTGGTATTATGGGGCCATGCGCTGGTGGTGCTGTATATAGCCCAGCTATGACTGATTTCATTTTAATGGTAGAAAATACAAGTTACATGTTTGTTACAGGACCTAACGTTGTAAAAACTGTAACACACGAAGAAGTAACTTCTGAAGAATTAGGTGGAGCTATGACACATGCAAGTAAGAGTGGTGTAACTCATTTTGCTTGTGCTAATGAAATTGAAGCCATTAATAATATCAAACAAATTTTAAGCTATGTTCCTCAAAACTGCGAGGAAGATGCACCAAGTGTTCCATACGAAAGCACAGGTTCTGAATTAAGACCAGAATTAAACACGATTATTCCTGATAACGCTAATCAACCTTACGATATCAGAGAAGTAATTGAAAAAGTAATTGATGACAATAGCTTTTTAGAAATTCATAAAAACTTTGCAGAGAATATTGTTGTTGGATTTGCTCGTTTAGCGGGTCGTTCAATTGGTATTGTGGCAAATCAACCAGCTGTATTAGCAGGGGTTTTAGATATTCACTCTTCTACTAAAGCAGCGCGTTTTGTAAGATTCTGCGACTGTTTTAATATTCCTTTATTAGTATTTGAAGATGTACCAGGATTTTTACCAGGAACAGATCAAGAGTGGAATGCTATTATTACAAACGGAGCGAAATTATTATACGCATTTAGTGAAGCAACTGTTCCAAGAATTACAGTTATTACTCGTAAAGCATACGGTGGCGCCTACGACGTGATGAATAGTAAACACATTGGTGCTGATATGAACTATGCTTGGCCAAGTGCAGAAATTGCTGTAATGGGTGCAAAAGGAGCCGCAGAAATTATTTTCAAAAATGAAATTTCGGCTGCAGCAAATAAAGAAGAAAAATGGAAAGAAAAAGAAAATGAGTATCAAACTATGTTTGCTAACCCATACCGTGCTGCAGAAAGAGGATTTATTGATGAAGTAATTAAGCCTGAGCAAACTCGCGAAAAATTAATTCGTGCGTTTAAAATGTTAGAAAATAAAGTAGATAAATTACCTAAAAAGAAACACGGCAATATTCCATTATAATCATGTTTTTTACAGCGGCATTATTAATAGGTTTAGGGGTTATTTGTTTAATACTAACCGTTATAGCTTTAATTTTTGGAATCATAGGATTTGCTAACAACAAGCCAAACAAATTTGTTTGGCTTGTTGTGTTTTTATGCGCACTGGCGGGCTTATTGATTTGCATCTTTACATTTGTCAGAAAAACAGTAAATGCCGTAGAAAATTTTAAAGAAAATGCCATTAGCCAGTTTGAATCACTAAATGATAGTTTGGCTACTTATCAAAGTATCGATCAACATCAAACTAATAGTTCATCTACGCAGATAAAATTATTAAAAAGCTATTTAGCTCAATCTGGTAATGAACCTGAAGAGTTTTATACTTATTTAGGCTTTAAAGATTATTACCGTTTTCCATTACGCTATCCTTTTTCAATTCATTCGATGTTTGGTTATGAAGATGGAGAATTATACAACGAAGCCAATGTGACGCGATTTGACGAAAATGATAATGGCGAGATATATTCAGGAATTAGTAATATTCACAAAATAGCTCACGATAAAAATTTATTATTGGTTGAGCAAACTATTACTTCAACACGAACAGATAAAATCATATACCATTATCTATTATTTAATTTAGATACAGAGAAAAAGGAAGAGGCATCATCACTTCATAAGTTATTTGATTTAGCTAAAACAAAAGGCTATACAGGGCCTGATAGTTTAATGACTCTAGAACAATACTATTTGTTGTTTTAAATTTTTATCTCTAACTTAGGGATAGATGAAAATTCAATTTCTATATTTAATTTCATTCTTAATTTATTTCTCCAAAGGATTTAGCCAAGACCTTATTGTAAAAACGGATAGCTCAAAAATTGAAGCGAAAATTTTAGAGATTAGAACTTCAGAAATCAATTACAAGTTGTTTAATTTTCAAGAAGGTCCGCTATACGTAGTAAGCAAAAGCGATATTGCTTATATTGTTTACGCTAATGGAATAAAAGAAATTTTTCAAATTTCTAAAAAAATTGATGATACACCTGTTACTCCCTACATTTCTAAGGACACTATTTTTACAAACCCAACTCCTCCAAAAGGAAGTGAAAAAGTTCATCAAGCGAGAGTTGGAGATTATATAAAATTTAATTTGCAAGTTGGAGTAGTAATAAATAATGCGTTTAGTAATTTAACTAGCCGCAAGCCTTCACCTTCACATACTTCAGATGAAGAATTCTCTGGCAATAACGATGAAAAATATAATAGTAGTATCAATTTAGGTATCAATTTTTTATTTGGGAACAACCCATCCATAAAACATGTAATAGGCATCAATTATTTACGCTCAAAAGGAGAATTTAATTACGATTATTATTCTGTAAGTTTTGGTTCATCTTCAGCATATACTCAATATCACGAGAGTTATCAATTTAAATCTACAGCAGACTTCTTAAATATTACTACAGGTCTTCGTTTTTCAATAGGCAAACATATTAATTTTGAACCTCTTGTTGCATTCAACTATTTGATAAAAGCAGATGAGAGAATTACAGGTAATATAACTACTCATAAATACTCAGGAGGCCAATCTTCTAATGGTAGTACCGAAATAGAATATGTAAATAATGAAAAAGTAAAAAAATATGACTCTAAAATTAATTCTACTGTTTCACTTTGCCCACGAATATCTTATGATTTTAATATTAAAAAACATAGAATAGGTTTATATGCATCATACAACTTAGCTTATAATTACATACTCCCATGGTATATGCTTGGTGTTACATATTATCCATTTAAAAAATTGAGTCAATCGACAGAAATGAAAAGTCCTAATTCAAATGACAAAAAAAAATTAAAAGTACTGCATAACCCAAAAATTAGCTTTGATTTAGATGCCGTTATAAATAACGGATACACAAATACAGATGAAGCTTATAGTGGAAAGAAGCCTAATAATGCAAAAGAATATAAATTGGGGTATAACTTTGGACTGAATTTTTACCACGGAAAAAGTTCATATTTTAAACATTTTATCTTGGCTTCATTGATTGAATCTCAAGCTAAATTATTAAAAAGAACTTATAATTACACCTATGATCTCATTTACACATATGAGACTGTAAACACAACACAATATAATTCAAAAGTATTGTTTTTAAATATTGGGACAGGAATAAAATTTATAGCCTTCAAACATCTATATTTTGATAATGGCTTAGCTCTAAATATTCCTATATATGCAACAAACGAAATCCAATATGATAAAACTTATAATCAGTGGGATAAGTTTTACACAAACAAAATAAATACAACATCTGAACCTACTATAAAAAGTAAATCGAATGAACTTTTAATCAAAAAAATAAATTGGATATTTTTAGCGAAAATTGGTTACGAATTCAATATCAAACAAAATCGATTCGGCGTATTTGTTGGCTGGAATTATAACTTGAATAGAGGAAGCCAATGGCACATGTTAGGCCTTTCTTACTACCCTTTCAAAAAATTAAGATAATTCAACTGCATTTTTAGCCATCTATAAAACTATATAAAACCAAAAAGCCGATTACTTTCGTAATCGGCTTTTTGATTCAAACAAATTAAACAATGATTAATCTTTCATTACTTTAATTACTTTTTGTCTTTCACCAGAGATAACTCTGATTGTATACATGCCTTTAGCAAGATTAGAGAAATGAAGCGTAGACGTTCCAGTAATTGGTTTTTCAACCATTACTAAATTTCCAATCATATCATACACTTCAACACTTGAATTATTAATTAAAGACGCTTCTAATGAAATATTTAATTCTGAATTAACTGGATTTGGATAAACAGTAATTGCTAAATTACTATTAATTGCTTCAACACCAGTACAAGAACTAACAACCACTGTTTTGCTATCTACTGATGAACAACCTGTTGTTGCATTAGTATATGAATATGATACCGTGAATGTACCTGCACCTGCAACTGCTGGATCAAAAGTAGAACCACTTACACCTGTTCCAGAATAAACACCACCTGCTGGTGTACCTGATAAATTAGTTGTTCCACTATTTAAGCATAATGGTCCAGTAATACTAGCTAAACTAACAGTAGGTAATGCATTTACAACCACATTTACAACCTTAGTATTTGAGCATCCAGAAGCTGTACCAACAACTGTATAACTAGTATTAGAAGTTGGTGTTACTGAAATAGAAGAAGTTGTAGCGCCTGTATTCCAAACATAAGATGTAGCACCTGATGCTGTTAAATTAGCAGAAGCACCAATACACACTGTTGAGTTATTAGCTGTAACTGTTGGATTTGCTGTAACTAATACACCAACTGTTTTTGTTGCAATTGCTGCACATCCTGTTAAGTTTCCTGTAACAGTATATACAGTATTTGCAGCCGGAGCAACTAAATCGGATGAGCTGTTTCCAGCTTTTACGAATACAGCTGTTTTGTAACCATCACCATTGGTCCAACCAATATTCAGTGATGTTTGGGTTGATGCAGTTGTAGCTACATTTATTGCCTGAACGGTTGGGACTGTTGTCGGATTTCCGATAGTGAAAGATCCTTCAGTGGCCCATGCACCTGCAACATTAGCTGCATCCACTGCCTGTACGCTCCAGTAGTATTTACCATCTAACAAGCCTTTCACGGTTGCAGACGGAATTATGTATTTGCCCGGGCCATAAACAGAGGCTTTCATTACATTGGATGTTCCCGAAGCAGTTCCAATGCGTACGTTGTAAGTCAAATTGATATTTGCAGTATGATCATCAGCCAAATCTGGCATTGTCCAGGATAAAGCTGCTACAGAACTTGTAACTGCTGTAATTGTGCTGGGAGCTGCAGGGGCAGTATTAACTGTTGTGTTTCCATTTAAGTATACAATAGTAGATGGAATTGTAGCTACTGCATCCGTGT
>JBBIUW010000124.1:0-7081 GCA_037440045.1 Sphingobacteriaceae bacterium | reverse complement strand
TGATTAAAAATAGTCTGCGTAAATCCATTTAATTGTTCGGTATATTTCAGTTTTAACAACTGTGGTATATCAATACCTATTTTAGCGGTTTTGCTGGAGGCACATTAGAAAATTTTCGGCAAAAGTCTGCGAGGAATTACGACGAGTGGAGGACGCTAATCCGATACAGGCTACTCGGAGCGAGGAGTAAACCGTAGCCGACGGCAAAAATTTTCAGCACGCGAGCAAATCCCGAAGCAAAATACCAAAAGAGCGAGAAAACCGACAGGTTCATTAACAGAAATTATACAAATCATTGGCAGATGTACGCGAGATAGCAACAATAAAATACACGCACAGTTTACCAATCTTATTGCACAACCTGATGCAGCAGATGAAAAAGTAAGAACAGCTGTTAATGATATGTTAAAGGCAATAACAGCCTCTTTATTAATGGAACAAGTATTAGCGCCTAATTTTAAATTTAAAACTAAAGTTCCGGGAGATGATAAAGAAGAACCAGGAGTGATTAAAGTAAGGGGATTAAAAACACCAACATCACAAAGAGTAAAAGATATTGTAGAACAAGATTTAAACGATTTAAAAGCTACAATACTGCAAGATACTACTATGCAAAAAGCGATGCCTGGCAATATCGACCCTGAAGTAATTAATAAAGTATTAATTCCTAAAATAATTCAAATTAAATACCCTGAATTATCTATTGAAGAAATTGAGCAAGTGCGTCAGCATGTTGTAGTTGATTCTGTTGTCAAAACAGGTCATATAGAACAACAAGGCGATAAACGATTTATTCGTATGGCTGATAAATTCGTAAACATTGATGATATTAATATTGATTTAATTGATACGGTAAATCCATTTCAAAAAGCATTTGAAATACTTTCAAAATCAGTAACTACAAAAGTTTTAAAAGTAATTCAAGACACTATTGAAGCTACAAGAATTACAATGGATTTTGAAGAAGCAAAAATTTTATGGCCTAAAATACTTGAATTTCAAAAGACATTTAATAAAGAGCCTAGTTTGCAATCAAACGACCCATTAGAACGTCGTATGGCAGAATGTATTATTTATTTAAAAGAGGAAAAGAGAAAGAAAGCTACCAATGCAAACGGATAAGGATAAAATATTAGATGATATATTTTCAAATGATCCATTTGGTTTACTTAATGTGAAGCCAAGTCAATCAGCTGTTCGTACAGCAGATGAAAGACTTATTGGGTCATTTCAAGAGATAAATTCCTTTTACGAAAAGAATAATCGTGAACCTGAACTTGGCAAAGGTCCACAAGAACACATGTTGTATTCTCGTTTAAAAAACCTGAGAGATGACAAGGAAAAAGCAGAATCTTTAAAGGAGTATGATACTCATGGTTTATTAAACTATGTGAAAAAGGAAATTAACTCACTGGATGATATTTTGGGAGATGATACTTTTGGGTTGTTAGATTCAGAAGAAAATAGCTTATTTGAATTAAAACATGTAAAGAGTGCAAAAGATAGAGAAAGTACAGATTTTGTTGCAAGACGTAAGCCTTGCAAAGATTTTAGTAAATATGAAGCTCAATTAAAAGCGGTACAGGAAGATTTAAAATTAGGTAAGCGTACAATAGTAGAATTTAAACAACAAAATCTTAGAGAGGGAGCGTATTACATTCATAATGGTATTTTATTCCTTATAGAGAAAATAAATATTACCAAAAAGGAACACTATAAACCCGATGGTACAAGAGTACGTGAAGATGGAAGAACAAGATGTATTTTTGAAAATGGAACAGAATCAAATATGTTGAAACGTTCTGTGGAAAAAATACTATATAGTAATGGTTGGGTAGTTTCTGAAAATATTGATAAAGTAAACGAAGAGATAGTTCAAAAACTTCAGGAAATTACAACTGATGACAAAGAAGCTGGATATATTTATGTTTTAAAATCAAAAAGTCCAAATCCGGAAATTCAAAATATTGGAGACCTATACAAAATTGGTTATTCAGAGGTTGAAGTAGAACAACGTATTAAAAATGCTGAAAAAGAACCGACATATTTAATGGCAGGAGTAGAAATAGTTTCAGTTTTTAAATGCTATAATATGAATCCACAAAAGTTAGAAAAAATACTACATAATTTCTTTGGCAACTCTTGTTTAAGTATAGATGTAACAGACAACAACGGACAACGCCACACGCCAAGAGAATGGTTTATAGCTCCAATTGAAGTCATAACTGAGGCTATTCATATGATTATCAACGGAGAGATAATAAAACACAGATTTGATATTGAAACTAAAAATATTGTACTAATAGAATAATATTTATTTATCTTCGAGCATTGCAAACTTTAACAAGCATATCTGAAATATCAAAAGTCTTCCGTACAAGTGGCAGTAAACCAGTTCTTGTTATGGCAGACGATTTGGAAGATTATGTGTGCAAATATTCCAATGGTGTACCCTCAAATAAATTACTAATTGAGTATCTTGGATACTCTTTTGCTAGAATTTGGGGGTTACAAATTCCTGAAGCGGTTTTTATAAATATTCTTCCTGAACATATACCTGAAAATATTTTAAATGGTGGCATTCAAGGACATTTTTTTAGCAGACCAACTTTAGGTTCTAAATATATTGAAGATTTAAAAGAAATTGATTCTACTTTAATTGCATCTTGGAAAAGTAAAAAATCTCAAATAAAGAAAATAGTTAACAGAGAGGACTTTCTTAAAATTGGACTTTTTGATATTTGGTTATCCAATGAAGATAGAGTGCAGAATAATCCAAATTTAATGTTAAAAGCATTACCGAATGGTAAACAAATTATTGTTATTGATCATGAGAAATGTTTTAACTCTGGAATAATTGACATCGAAAGACCTATTTATCAAATTAATGAGGCCGATTCTATTATTTGTACAGATATATTGCCATTATTCTATCCAAAAAATGCAGAATTAGTTATAATTAAGGACCAACTATTACATGATTTTTCGACCTTTGTGTCAGATTGTCAGGGGCAGTTGGGCGAAATTTTGAAACCCTTGCCTAAAGAATGGGGTATAAATAGTGAGACTATTGAAAATTATTTGAATAATACTATCTTTGGCGAAAATTGGATTAATGAATGTAAAGAAAATTTTCTTCAATTTTTAAATTTATAATTAATGAAAGTCTTTTACAGCATATTGTATATTTCAATTAAACCAGTTGTTAATGAACAATTGAGTATTGGACTTTTTTTGTCTGATGGCAATAAAGCTTTTTTTCACTATTCAACTGAAAAATTAAATCTCACTAAAAAATTAATTAGTGATGAAGCTTATGAAATGATTAGACAATATCTTGATGGTTTAAATCAAGATATTAATGGAGATGAAAAATATTTCAAAGACATATCTGTAGGTTATTTTAATTATCTATCTGACTACAACAATAATTTAATTTCATTTTCAAAACCTACTTCTATAAATATTAATTTTGAAGAAGAAGTGTTTAAAAAACTTTTCGAGAAATTTGTATTTAAATATAAAAGTGAAGTTGTTCATTTAGCACATAAAGTAACACCTTTAAGTACAGTTAAAGAAAACCTATACCCAAGTATTAAGCGTCGTGTAAATATTGATAAAACACTTACTCCCAAAGAAATTCCAACTCTATTAGTACCAAGAGTAAAAGTTGATTTTATTGGAAACAATGATTCTCCTGTTGCTGGTGACATTATTGATTTCAAAGCAGGTATAAATTCGATTTCAAATAATATAGGCCATTTTACTACTCTTATAAATGCGTTAGATGGAAGAAACGGTAAGTACTATATTATTGGAGAGGAACCTTCTAAAAAAGATTTTGCAGAACAACATTATACCTGGAGTCAAATCCATAATTCTACTTCTATTGAATTTGTTCCATTAAATGAAATTGAAAAAGTTTCTAAATACATGGAAGATCATAATGTAAAACCATTTGTTGAATCAATCTAAGAGATTGTCTATAAAATTAGAAGTATAAAATTCTACTGAAATCAAAAGTTCCGCAATTAGTGGGACTTTTTTATTTATAGACATTTTAATTGAAACAGGTAAAGAGGTGTTCCTCAGCAGGTTCAAGCAACAAATTGCGCCAAACCAAAATAGCCCTTGCTTTAGCTAGTCTTTTCAAGGCTTTAAGCAAAAGCTATTTTGCCATACAGGCTTTGGGTTTGTCACATTTTTTGCTCGTTTCACGTGCTTCGTCACGGTAGCCTATTTCATTGTTCAAAGCAAACTCTCTCCATATCGTTCCATTCATTGCCCGTTGACACTGGGCATCATTTCACTCCTTGCGTTCATTAGCTTTTCACAATGCCGGCTACCAACTTTTCAGCTCGCCTGCATAGTCGCTCGGGCTGCGTTTCATAGGCGCTTATTTTTCCCAGCGCAAAATCCCACAAGAAAAAATAAACCGACCTATTACACTTGTGTTGTCCGTCGTGTGGCTTAGAATAATGCAAAGAGTTTTTGCATTTGCCACACTGGCAACAGGGGTTGCCTCTGCTTTCGTCATAACTTCCTCAAGCTCCAAGGCTGTCCACCCTCTCTCCACTCGCAGGTGGCTCGCCGCACAACGGATTTCAAACCATTCATTCCGTTTCACTGCACTCATTATTTGCAACCGTTCCCAACCGCCAGCCGCAGGCGCTTTTACCTTTTTCGTTACAACGATATTTCACAGTAACACTATACTAATCGAATACAGTATTCGTCAAAATAAAAAAAGAAAAGCAATTTAAGGCGTTGCCCCTTTCAGCTTTCAAGGTCAAGCCCTTCGGGTTTTGCAAAAATAATCTCCACCCATTCGGGTAGTATTTTTTTTGACAAAAACCTTGACAGCCTCAGGTTCAAGCCTTCTCAAAATGCTTTCTTTTTTCATTTTTTTCTGGGCTTCATTAACTCAGTTTTTTGGTTTTTTCTTTGTTTTCAAATCATCAAAAAAGCACAAGGCAAAAAAATGGATGAAGGAGCAACCCTTTAAAAATTGTTTTATGCTTAAACACAAAATCAAAACCCACAAATCAGGTAAAATGTACAATCAACCGCACTTCTTTATTTTAAATAAAGGCTTAAACTCAGGTAAGCCCTTCAGGCATTATGTATGCAATTCGTTTGTTTTCCTGGCAGATAATAAAGAGGAAAGGGATTTCTATTATTTCATGCTTTTAGGCATTTGGGAGCTTCGTTTATTGCGTCCATACCTCAAAGGCACAGCAATTGAGTTTGTGCGCTTAGGTGATGTTATTGATGTTTTAGAGGAAACTTTAACCTCAGTTAATACAGGCAATCGTTCATTTTATGATGTGCAAAATGCTCTTTCACAAATTCAAGCCTTGCAATCAAATCTTCAATTGCAATTATCAAATTTAATGCAGTTGCGTAAATCTATTTTTCATAAATATCTTCGCAATTAGCAACAAAAAAAGTCGCACCATTTGGTGCGACTTTTACTAAGTTTTGCAGATTATTACTTGACTTTTTTAACCAACCACTTCAATAACAATGATACACTAAAACTAACCACTGCGCCAAGCCCAGCAAGAATAACTGTTTTTACTATATCGGATGAACCAACGTTTACTGCCACGGTTAAGACCGTTCCGGAAACAGTACCGAGAATAGTTCCGCTTTCTATGTTTTGGTTTGTTGACATTGTTTAATTATGCTTTGCCAGCATCAGCTTTAGTTAATTTAGAGCCACAACGTTCGTGAACACTCACATCAATATCAGGTAATCTACCTGCATCAGCTTTAGTGATTTTTGCACCTGCCCAAATCTCATGAGTTAGTTCAGAATTGTAACCAGAATCTGCTTTGGTTAATTTTGCTCCATTGCAGGTAACTGTTAAAATGATCTTGCCAGCGCAAGGGTCATCTTGACTTTCGTGATTTAGTACCTCAACGTTTTGCTTGTCAGCAGTCGGGTTTTTGTTACATGGAATTACTTGTAGCTCAACAATTGTTTGAGAATTTTCTATTTGATTTTTTTCTTCAGTCATTTTAGTAATGATTTTAATAGTTAGTATTCAATTTACTTTTGCAGTATCACTTTCAGTAACTGCTTGGCTTACCGCAGTCGCTACGCTTCCTGCTACAATTAAGTAACCTCCAATAGTTACTACAATTGCAGGTACTGCTATTGGTGATGCTATGATTACGCCGCCTGCGGCAGCTAATCCTAAACCAACGTTTCTTAAAATTCTAAAGAATTTTGGAGTTGGTGCTTTTAATCTTTCTATGATTGTCATCGTTTAATTTTTTAATGATTAATATTTTTTGATTTAAAAGCCCTGGCATAAATGTCAGGGCTTTTGCTTTAAGATACCTCTGCAATGCTTAGCGCATTGTAAGAGCCATTTTTTAAGGAGTATTGAACTGTATTTACCATTTGCAAGAACTCAATTTGTAATAAAAACAAATTTGTTCCTGTACCTGTTGCAGCTGCTGTTGGTGTCAAAACAACGTTTGTAGATGGTGCACTCAAAGCGAGGTTAACTACGTTTGAATACTTAATATCAGAAACATTGTTTGCAAAATCCACCTTTGCCCATGCACCTTTGATGTTGATATGCGTTGCTCCAACCGGAAACGCAATATCATTTGCAGGTACAAGGCCATTAATGGTGATTACACCAGTTGCAGGAGTGACAACAAATGGTTTGTATAAAATACTTCCTAAAATTGCTTTGTCGTTGAAATTAAAGCCCTTTAATAACGATTTGGCGCTTGGCAATGCAATGGCAACGCCAACTGCTCTTTTCCCTCTTACCGAAGTTGCATCAAGGTCTTTAATAGTCGTCATCAACTTTGTTAATCGTGATGTTACACGATTATCAGAAGCTGTCATAAGCAATGGTCTTAGAGTACTTCTCAGCAACTTCCCTGAAGTTGCTGATGAGCCAAATTCAGCACCGTTTTCTCGGGTTCTGATAAATGCGGGGTCGTTTGCTATACGACTGGCATCTACACCACCTTTTTCACGAGCCAAATGGCCGTCTTGGGTTTTGTAAAAGGATAAGTCTCCGACTTTCCCTTTTAGCTTTATAATTCCTTTTTG
>JBBIUW010000123.1:0-7111 GCA_037440045.1 Sphingobacteriaceae bacterium | reverse complement strand
AATTAGGGATTAATCCTGATTTTATTTCTGCCGATAAAAACTACCTATACCAATTAATATTAAGAAGTTTAAATGTTTTTCATGATTCTAAGACTTATAACTTAGAAATAAAACAGAATTTGCAATCTATAGAAATTTTATTTCACAAAGGCTTGTATCATGAATGTTTAAAATTAATATCAAAATCGGAGGAACTAGCCGATGAATGTGAAAATTTTCAATTGATGATTGATATTTTAACATGGAAGAAAAAATGCAGCGGATATTCCCTAGGCTTAAAAAAGGCGGCGGAGGTTAACCTTCAAATAGATAAGTATATTTTACTCTTAAATAATCTCAAACGCCTCACGGATTTATATTACGAGAGTAATTTAATACAGGCAAAAAACGAAAAACAATCGAAAGCAGATATTATTTCAAATTTTAAATTAATTATTGAAAAACACGAATTAAAATCTGAAAAACAGGCTTTATCCTTTTCCGCAAAGATTTTTTACTACCTCATCTATTCAAATTACTACTATACTATAGATGACAAGCAGAAAGAATATGATAGTCTTCAGAAATTAGTTACCATTATTAATCAGTCAAAAACATATTCTATTGAAAATCCTTTAGATTATGTTTCTATATATAATAGATTATTAGGCATCAAAAAATTCTTTCCTAAATCCGACTTTTTTGATGACATCAAAGTGTTAAATGACTTTACTAAAAAAATCACTATTCGTAAAGAAGTTGTTAGCTCTAGAATTTTTATTCATACCAATACTCACGAGTTAGAGTATTATCTAATAAGCAATGACTTTCAAAAAGCACTCACAAAATTAAAAGAAATTGAAAAACAGATTGAAAAAGTAAATTTTGATATAGAACCATATCATATCATTTATTTTTACTACTTACATATAGTAACATTAATATATGTAGGAGAATTTCATAAAGCTTTAAAGTTTATCAATAAAACTTTAAATGAATTTGAATTTGAAGCAAGACCACAAGTGTATTTAAGAATTGAAGTTTTAAATATCATCACCCATTTTGAACTTAAAAACTATTCGCTTGTATCTTCGCTATCAAAACAGATTCTCAAAAAAAACAAGTCGATTAATATCTTAACATCCTTTGAAGAAAAAATACTAAATACATTATACAAGATAACAAGTACAACGCATTTGACTTTAAAAGAAGAGACTAATTACATCCAGAAATTAATGTTAGATCAGAATGATTTAAAGACAGCACATCAATTATCTGAAAATTTATTAAATGATAATTATGAGAAATGGCTTACTGCTAAGCTAAAGAGAAAACACGTGTACGAAGTTTTTAAATAACTCTATTTCAAATCAAACTCATCACCATCCATCATTACAGGAAACAATTTTCTAAACTCTGCTAGATAGGTATAAGAAATACTTTGTGTCTCCACCTTATCTTCATATGCTAGAGTTTTACTAATCACTTCTCCTCTTGGATTAATGATACATGTGTCTCCTGAATGCTTTATATTATTCCCGTCTTCTCCAATTCTATTAACTCCTATTACATAACATTGGTTTTCAATGGCTCTGGCAATTAATAAATGTTTCCAAGGATAAGATCTAACTTCGGGCCAATTTGCTACATAAATTAAAGCATCATATGTGTTTTCTTTTCTGTTTCTACTCCAAACTGGAAAGCGTAAATCATAGCATACTAAGGGGCATATTTTCCAGCCTTTGTATTCCACAACTAATTTTTTTGAACCAGCTGAGTAATGCTCATGTTCATTACCCATTCTAAACAAATGGCGCTTATCATAAAACTCATACGAACCATCAGGTTTTGTCCAGTATAAACGATTATAATAGTTATTAGATTCTTTTACTGATATACTACCAACGATAATACATTTTTTTTCTTTTGATTTTTGTAGCATCCATTGCAATCCTTTACCTCCATGCTCTTCTGCTAATGTTTGTGGGCTCATTGTAAATCCCGTGGTAAACATTTCGGGTAAAACAATAATATCCGTATCTGTTTTTATCTCACTTAATTTTTCATTTAAATGCGATAAATTTTTATCTACATCTTCCCATACTAAATGGGTTTGAATAGTTGTAATATTTAAATCTTGCATAGCTAACTTTATTATTGTTACTGAGCTTCCATCAAGTCTTTATTATATAAAAGAGCAGCTTTTCTTATTTGTTTATTTTTAAGCGACTTATATATTTGTGCAGTAACAATAGAAAGAACACAAACACTTAAACCGCTAAGAAAATACGTTTTTGCTTTCATTTGTTCTTTTGGATCATTAAATCGATGCTGACGAGCCAAATAAATTCCTGCAACTGCACTCACTGGAGCTATTATATTAAATGCAATTTGACCATTTTTCCTGCTATCCGCTAATACTAAAACATCATTAAGTTCATCCGAATTAGTTTGAGGATCTTTAGCTATCATTATCTTAAAAGCAGCTTTGTGAGAAATATCTTGATTGTTTAAAGCGATATGTTTTCCATCAACAATAAGTAATTTTAATGGCGACACAATTCCAGATGTTTTTTGATTTAACTGAAATCTTGATTCTTCTTTACCATTTTCATACACAATTTTCACAATCAAATCGTTATTGATTTTTCTAATAACACCATCTGGATTATGAAAGTTTTTATAAGATACCTGTGTACTAGAAATTTCTAATACTCTAACAATTAATGGGTCTGAATTATTTACAAAAATGGTATCCTGTGATAAAACAGGGCAAACAAATTTTAATAGTAAAAAACAAATAATTAAATATTTATTCATTATACGTTTTAACAAACTCGTTTCTTTTCTTTTTTAAACCTACATGAAAAGCGATAGACGTACCACACAATACAGCAGCCAATGAACCAAAAGCCACAGGCACCATGCCAAAATCACTACCAGCTGAAGTACCATTATTAGCGTTTATCCTTGTAATTACTCCATAAATAGCGCCTGTAGCAATTGTTACTGCACCAAATACAATAGAAACTGTTCTTGTAGCATCTTGTCCCATTTTTAAATTTCTAATAGATTTGGCATTGCTCAATAATATAGGACGCTTATTAACGTCTGTATGTGAACTTGCTAAATTAGAAAGGTAATAATATCTTCTTTTTGTGGTTTCGTAATTAATTTTTTCGTTAGTTAAAGGTTTATTTTCTGTTATAACGTTAAAGTCTTGAGCTGGTTGAACTGCAACAGGAGCAGAAGCAACTGTCATGTTTTCTGTAAAGCCATTTTTGTACACTATTTTTTCAATAACACTTTTTTCAACCACATACATTGGCCCATCAGGTAATTCAAATTTTTTGTATTGCACTTCAGTAGGTTTAATTTCTTTTACAAAAACAACAATTTTATCTTTTGATTTAAAGAAGATAGTGTCTTGAGAAAATGCATTAAATTGGATAAATACAGTTAATAATAAAAATGTGAATTTGAAATTTTTCATATGTAGATATTGTTGTTTTTTAATGTTCAAGTGATACAGTCATGTTATCTTTTTCGTTTTTATGCTTTATGAAACATG
This sequence comes from Sphingobacteriaceae bacterium, assembly GCA_037440045.1. Lineage (GTDB taxonomy): Bacteria > Bacteroidota > Bacteroidia > B-17B0 > Aurantibacillaceae > UBA4416. Next base: position 3,561 of record JBBIUW010000123.1, on the reverse strand, counting down.
ACTATTTTGTATGAGTTTTATGTTTTAATTATTGTAAATGTCTGCTATTTCGTATTTCTTTTTTAATCGTTTTTGTTTTTGAAGATAAGACAATACAGCTCCTGTACCTCCGATAGTAAGACCTCCTGCAAATCCAATAGCTATTGGTGCAGGTTCTCCTGATACTATTGACAACATAGAGCCAACATACGCCAAACCAACACCAGCCCCTAAACCAACAAAACCAAATACATATTGTTTTTTCTTGAAAGTTCTTAGCACTTCAAACTCTTTTAAAAGCAATGTTTTTTTAGCCCCTTCAGGGTAATTATTAATCATTCTATATAATCTAGTTTCTCCTAAGGGTTTGCCTCCATAAAATAATCTTGGTGGAGTAATTACAATTTTTTCATTACTAATTGGGGCTTTATAAGTATTAATAGGAGTAGAAGTTACGATAGGTGCTTGTTGAACACTTGATTTAAAGGAATCCGTATGTCCATTTGCATAAGTAATTGATTCAATTTCTGTTTTACTAGAAACATATAAAGGACCTTCAAGATTATCAAAACGATGGTATTTTATTTCGTTAATACCAACTTCACTAACCTTTACTACTTTAAAAGTTTTATCAATAAAACGAATGGTATCCTGAGAAAACAGAGCATTTGAAATGTGTAATACTAATAACGTTAAAAATATTGTTTTCATAAATATCCTAATAAACACTTTTGTTATAATAACCTAAAGTATTACTAATATAAATATAGTAATTAAATCTTACAAATTATCTCAGCTGCTTTTTCAAGTGTTTCTTCTTTTTTTGCGAAACAAAAACGTAATAATTGCTGTTGTTGTTGGTTAGAATAAAATACTGATAAAGGGATGGACGCTAAACCTTTTTCTTTTGTTAATCTAATAGCCAAATCTGTATCTTTTTCATCAGAAATATTTTTATAATTCAACAACTGAAAATACGTTCCTGTACATGGTTCAATTTGAAAACGTGAGCTAGCAATTAGTTTTCTGAAATAATCTCTTTTTGCTTGATAAAATTGATGAAGCTCTTTATAAGTAGATTCGTCTTTTAAATATTCGGCTAATGCTAATTGCAAGGGATGATTCACACAAAACACTAAAAATTGGTGCACTTTTCTAAACTCCACCATTATGTCTTTTGGAGCCGCAACATAACCTATTTTCCAACCAGTAGCATGAACTGTTTTGCCAAAAGACGAAACAATGATAGATTGTGCAGCTAAACTTTTATATCTTGCAACGCTTTGATGTACTTTGCTATCAAATACCATGTGTTCATAGACCTCATCGCTTACTACAATGATATTTGTGCCAACTACTAGCTTTTCAAGTTCTAACAAATCATGTTCCGTTAATGTCGTGCCGCTAGGATTATGAGGTGTATTAATGATAATCATTTTAGTTTTATCAGAAATTGCCGCTCTCACTTCATCCCAATTAATTGTAAAGTTGGGGTATTGCAATTTAACTGATTTAACTACACCCCCATTGGCCTGAATAGAAGGAATATAGCTATCATAGCATGGTTCAAATACAAGCACCTCGTCTCCTTGATTTATAAAAGCAGCTATACTAGTATATAAACCTTGAGTAGCTCCAGCCGTAATTGTAATTTCTGCATCTGGATGATAATTTGCCTCGTAACAATTTTGTAACAACTCGCTAATTGTTTCTCTTAAAACTTGAGCACCTGTCATAGGAGCGTATTGATTGTTTCCTAAGCTATATTTTTTAACTAAATCTAATAATTTCAGGTGGCACTCAAAATCAGGAAAACCCTGAGAAAGATTAATAGCATTGTGTTCTTTAGCTAAGCCACTCATCACTGAAAAGATTGAAGTGCCAATATTGGGTAATTTTGAATTTATCTGCATTTTTTTTAGAATAATTATAGCAAGTTGCTAAAAAAATCTTATTTTTGCTACCCGTTCGGGATATTTATTAGAAATAAACTCTGATAAATGTCTTTAGTAAAAAAATGGTCCTGTGGCCGAGCGGCTAGGCAGAGCTCTGCAAAAGCTTGTACAGCGGTTCGAATCCGCTCGGGACCTCCAAGTAACTAAAATTAGCTGCATCTAATTTTAGTAACACTAGGAAAATCAGGGTTTGCGAAAGCAACCCTGATTTTATTTAACTCCTGTTTTTAGCATTTTTAGCGTATTTGTGTCACAATTTCTTCACAATTTTTGACACAATGAGAAATACTGTAAAAGCCTTTATTCGTAAGGATTACAAGAAATCAGACGGTACATTTCCTGTCTATATCAGAGTTTACGTTAATAAGCGAAAAAAAGATATTTCGCTTAATATTGCTATTCCACACAATCAATGGGATGAAAAAAATCAACGTGCTAAATCACTATACAGCGAAGCTGATGAAGTAAATTTATTAATTGATAATTCACTTCAAAGGGCAAGAGATATTTTTTTGAAGTCTCAACTAAAGCATGAATTATTATCTATTGAAGATTTTGAGCAACAATTTAAACATGAAAAATCAAGTTGTTTTTACTCGCTTTGCGAAGAAATAATAAATCAAAATAGTATAACGAGGCGTGTAAGTTCTGGTACATTATCAGGTTATGCAAAGGATATTTCTAAACTTAAAAAATTCAGAACTCATTTAAACTTTAATGAAATTACTCCTGGCTTTTTATTAGCATACGAAAGCTACATGAGAATTGATTTAAAAAACAAACAAAATACTATTCATAGATCATTGAAATTTATTAGAGCTATTGTAAATGTTGCTAGAAGACAAGGTTTAACAGATATATACGCTTTTAGTAAATATGAGTTGAGGACAGAAAAAACAAATCGTGCTTTTTTATTAAAATCTGAAATAGAAAAATTAATTGAAGCATTCAACAACGGTAAATTTAGAGGGGAATTAAGAAAAGTTTATACTCCATTCTTATTTTGTTGTTATACAGGATTAAGATACCAGGATATTAAAAATTTAAAACACAAACATATTTCTGAAGGCACGATAAGAATTGTAATGCATAAAACAAAAGACATTGTAACAATACCCTTATTAGATGCTGCAAAAAATTTAATTATTAATGACGAACCGAACGAAAAAGTATTTAATGTCCCATGCAATCAAACCGTAAATAGGCACTTAAAAGAAATCATGCAAATTTCTAAAATTGATAAAAAAATAACATTCCATAGTTCAAGGCATACCTTTGCAACTTTGGCATTAAATTATGGAATGGAAATAAATACTGTTCAAAAATTATTAGGACATAGAGATATAAAACACACTCAAATTTATGCTAAGCTTTTAGATCAAAAATTGAAAACAGACATGGCCCAATTAAATAATGCATTAGTTTTTTAACCGTTGCTGATGAATCAACAATTATTGATTTTGATTCAAGTCTAGTGTCAAAATTCCACTTTTTTAAAGGTCAAAACCAGTCAAAAAAGCATGAATTTATACTAGTTTATTTTATTGATTTTAACACAAATTCCTTGAATATCAAGGCTTTTAGAGCATATCAACAAAAACCGTTGAAGCCTTCAACAACGGTTACC
>JBBIUW010000122.1:0-7125 GCA_037440045.1 Sphingobacteriaceae bacterium | reverse complement strand
ATCTTTAAATATGGTTGCTATTCTCGTTTCAGTTGGATTTGAATTTGTCATGATTTCAAAAACAAATGTAAAAATGTTTTAGAAATAGTTGAAACAAATAATTGAATCGCAAATATTAACTGAAATGATTACTAATATAAATTAGCAATTTTAGAAATATCTAAAGGTTTTAAAAGAGTAATTTTTCTACCATTCGTTTCTATCAAACCTTCTTCTTTAAAATCGTGAATTAATCTAACAAGAGTCTCTCTAGCAGTTCCAACAAATTTAGCTAAATCATCTCTCGATAAATCTAACTCTACAGGTTTATTTTCTTGATTATCTTTTTTGTATTTATCTCTTAATACCAATAAACTTAATGCTAATCGCTCTCTAACTGTTTTTTGAGCAAGCACAGCTAATCCATTTACCAATACACCAAACTCGTGACTCATTACTTTAAGTAAACGATTTGATAGTATGGATGATGTCTGTATAGCTTGTAAAAAATCATCTTTAGGTATAAAAGAAATTATAGATTCTTCAATGGTGCTTGCTGTATCTGTAAATTTCTCTTCACTAATTAAAGCATGGTAGCCAAAAAATTCTCCATTTCGATAAACATAAAAAATTTGCTCTTTACCTTCTTTGTCGGTTTTGTATTTCTTCACTTTGCCTTTTTTGATGAAATAAATACCTGTAGGGTAGCTGCCATCTCTGAATAAAATCTCACCTTTTTTATAGGAATGAGTAACCATACTCTTGGTTAATAATGCAACATCTTCTTCCGGTAAGCCCTCTAAAATAGAGTCGCTATTAAAATTAAATTTATCAAACGGAAAATCAATACTTTGCATTTTGAAGATTGTTATACAATTTGGTGCGTAAAAATAAGCTTTTGTATGCTATTTTCCTAAAATGTGACTTTAGTCACAATAAACACTATCTCAAAATCATAGAGTCCCACCATTTTTAGTCAAAGATAATGAGATATCCTTACGGTAACTTTGCTCCAAAATTCACCACAATGAACATATTAGATAAATTAAAAAATAAAAAGGGTCCTTTAGGCGAACACGCACATTATGCACATGGCTATTATACCTTCCCAAAATTAGAGGGAGAAATTGGACATAAAATGATTTTTAACGGCAAAGAATTGTTGGTTTGGAGCTTAAATAATTATTTGGGTTTAGCTAATCACCCAGAGGTTCGCCAAGCTGATTCTACAGGTTCTAGCTTGTATGGTTTAGCATACCCTATGGGTGCTCGTATGATGACAGGTAACTCTAATCTTCATGAACGATTAGAAGCTGAGTTATCAATTTTTGTAAAAAAAGAAGATATTAAATTATGGTTATCAAGGGATGTTATCAATCATCGATAGTATTGTTGATAGACACGATGTAATTGTATACGATGCAGAAGCTCATGCTTGCATAATTGATGGTTTGAGATTACATGTCGGTAAGCGTTTTGTATTTGCTCATAATGACATGTTAAGTCTCGAGAAACAATTAGAACATGCTAAAACGATAACCGATAAAACTGGCGGTGGTATTTTAGTAATTACTGAAGGTGTTTTTGGTATGCGTGGTGATATGGGAGATTTAAAAGGAATTGCGGCTCTCAAAAAGAAATTTGATTTTACATTGCTAGTAGACGATGCTCATGGTATAGGGGTAATGGGTGAAACTGGTGCAGGTACAGGAGAAGAACAAGGTGTTCAAAAAGATATTGATTTATATTTTGGAACATTCGCAAAATCTTTTGCTGCTATTGGTGCTTTTGTTTCTGGCAGTAAACATGTTATTGATCATTTATGATATAACATGCGTTCTCAAATATACGCAAAGTCATTACCAATGCCTTTGGTATTTGGTTTATTAAAGCGTTTAGAATTAATTCGCAAAGATAAAAGCTTAAGAGAGCAATTGTGGACTATTACAAATGCCCTTCAAAATGGCTTAAAATCTGCTGGTTTAGATATTGGTAACACAGTTACTCCAGTAACCCCTGTGTATTTAAATGGCACTATTAACGAAGCCACATCATTAGTAAAAGATATTCGAGAAAATCATCGCATTTTTTGTTCAATGGTTGTATATCCAGTTGTACCAAAGGGTATTATTATTTTACGATTAATCCCTACGTCAGCCCATACAATGGCTGATGTAAAAAAAACCATCGAAGTATTTACTGAAATAAAAGAAAATCTTAACACAGGTAAATATGCTACTAAGGATTTAAGTGCGGTATAGTCTCAATTAAAAGTTCAATAAAAAGTATCTATAAAATTTTATAATAATGAAGAATAAAAGAAATCAAGAATTAAACGAATTAGGATTAAGTAATGTCAAAAATGCTTTTTGGAATTTAAGTGTTCCTTCTTTAATTGAAGAGACATTAATGTTAAATCAAGGTGTTTTAACTGATACGGGAGCTTTAGCTTGTGATACAGGAGAGTTCACCGGACGTTCTCCTAAAGATAAATTTGTGGTAATAGATGAAACTACTAAAAAAACAATTTGGTGGGGTGACGTTAATAATGAAATTTCTATCGACACATTTAAAAAAATAAAAGACCGCATGACATCCTATTTAATAGGAAGAGATGTATATATAAAAGATGCTTATGCTTGTGCCTCTGATAAATACAAATTAAATATTAGAGTAATAACAGAATACCCTTGGCAAAATTTATTTGCACATAATTTATTCTTACGTCCTACCGAATCAGAATTAAAAGATTTTACCCCCGAATGGACAATACTTTGTGTGCCAGGTTTTAAAGCAGACCCGAAAATTGATTTTACAAGAGCGCATAACTTTACAATAATCAATTTCACATTGAAAACAATTTTAATTGGAGGTTCAGCTTATACTGGCGAAATTAAAAAAGGAATTTTTACAGTTTTAAACTATCTATTACCCATTCAGCACAAAGCATTATCTATGCACTGCTCTGCTAATATTGGTAAAGATGGAGATACTGCCGTTTTCTTCGGGTTATCAGGCACTGGTAAAACAACTTTATCTGCCGACCCTAATCGTAAATTAATTGGTGACGATGAACACGGTTGGGATGAAGATTCTGTATTTAATTTTGAAGGTGGATGTTATGCGAAATGCGTGAATTTAAGTCAGGAAAAAGAACCTCAAATTTTTAGTGCTATAAAATTTGGGACTTTACTAGAAAATGTAAATTTCTATAAAGGAACACAAGTAGTTGATTACGATAATGTAAAAACGACTGAGAATACTAGAGCAGCTTATCCTATTCATTTTATTGATAATTCTGTTGAACCATCTATAGGCAAAACACCAAAAAATATATTCTTCTTAACCGCAGATGCATTTGGTGTATTACCTCCATTATCAAAGCTAACAATTGGTCAAGCGATGTATCATTTTATTTCTGGTTATACCGCAAAAGTTGCTGGAACAGAAGCTGGTATTACAGAACCTCAAACAACGTTTTCAGCATGTTTTGGTAAACCATTTTTACCCTTACACCCTACACAATATGCTGAATTATTAGGTGCTAAATTAAAAGATGCATCCATCAATGTTTGGTTAATTAATACTGGTTGGACAGGTGGAAGTTATGGTACAGGTGAACGAATAAGTTTAAAGTATACAAGAGCTATGATTACAGCAGCCTTAAACGGTGATTTAAAAGATGCCAAATACCAAGAACATGACATTTTTGGATTAAAAATGCCTTTAGAATGTCCTAATGTACCATCAGAAATTCTTAATCCGATTAATACTTGGAAAGATAAAAACAAGTATGAGGAAGTAGCTATAAAATTAGCACAATCATTTACGAAAAACTTTGAACAGTATAAAAATGCCGCCAATGATGAAATAATTAATGGAGGTCCAAAAATAACTTCAATTGAAAAAACCACAGACAGGTCTTCGTAATATTTCGAAGGAATTTGTATTAAACATAAAAGGTGACTTAGTGAGATTGCATAAAGGTATGACAAAAAATGAAGTGATAAACATTTTAGGAGAGCCTTTAAAGTTAGAAACTTGTGCAAGTAAACTAAATGAAAAACTTGTGTTTAAACTAAATAATGATAAGGCTATGGGAGTTCGTTATTCTATATTATTTAATAACGGCCAATTGGTATACGTAGCAAAATTAAACTAACATATAAACAATAAAAAACTACTTATGATTTACCCGGAAAATTTACTTTACACAAAAGACCACGAATGGATTAATTTCGATGGCGACCATGCAACAATTGGCATCACTGATTTCGCTCAAAAAGAATTAGGCGATATTGTTTACCTAGATATTACAACATTAAACGAAACCGTTGAAAAGGAAAAAGTATTTGGAACAGTGGAAGCTGTAAAAACAGTATCAGATTTATTTATGCCCGTAACTGCTACAGTTATAGAAATAAACTCTAAGATAAATGATGAGCCTGAATTGGTAAACAAAGATCCTTATGGTGATGGTTGGGTTATCAAAGTAAAAGTGTTAAATGAATCAGAAAAATCGGAATTATTATCAGCAGAAGTTTACAAAAAATTAATTGGTGCTTAAGATTTTTAATAGACATAAATTGGGATTAACGGAAGACAACTTTAATAATAGTCTTCCCGAATATCTTCAAAATAAATCTAGACGTTTTTTCACCCCCTTTCATATTGCTCATACAGCAACTGATTGGCTAACAGAAGACGGAAAAAAGAGAATACTTGATATTGGAGCAGGTGTTGGTAAATTTTGTATTGCTGGCGCTACATGTTCTGATAGTCAATTTTATGGTATTGAATATAGACCTAGTTTAGCAAAAATAGCAAACGAACTCATTATTAAATTTGGTATTGCAAATGCTGTTATTCAACAAGGCGATATTAAAGAAATAGATTTTACAAACTTTGATGCGTTTTACTTATACAATCCCTTCTTTGAAAACTTACTTCCCTCATTAAGATTAAATAATGAAGTAGAATTAGCAATGTCATTGTACCCGTATTACTTTAACTATACCGAAAAGCAATTAGATAAAACAACTCCGGGTACACGCTTAGTAACCTATCATGGCAATAATTTTGAAGTGCCTGGGTCATTTAGTAAAGTGAAAGAAAGTAAAGATGGCACATTAAAATTATGGATAAAGCAATGATAATAGAATATTTAAAATTAAATATGCCCATAAAAGATAAAGAATTTGACATGATTTATCCAGCGGCTCTTCGTAAAATGTCGAAACGTCATTTCACAGAAGTAGATGTTGCTATTAAAGCAGCGCAGTTATTAGTAACTAAACCCAAGCAACGTGTTTTAGATATTGGGAGCGGAGTTGGTAAATTTTGTTTTGTAGCAAGTGCGTATACAACTGCATTATATACAGGTGTAGATTACCGAAAACATTTTATTGAACTTTGTAAAGATCTAGTAGATAAGTACCGTTTTCAAAATGTCAATTTTATTCATGACAATATTATGAATATTGATTTTACTAAGTATGATAGTTTTTATTTTTTTAATTCATTTCAAGAACATGCCGATAGAACAGCTAAACTAGATGCTACAATTGAAGTAAATTTAGATAATTACAAAAAGTATGCTCTATTTTTAAAAGAACAGTTTGCAAAAATGCCAGATGGTACTCGAATTGTAACTTATCATGTAAACCCAGCACAAATTCCCGACACATACCGCATAGTAAGTATGCATTTTGATGGATTACTGACTTGCTGGGAACAAACCAATAATCCAATTAGTAAATTAATATAATGAAATACTCATGTTTACTGAAAACACAATTGACTAAACTGGTTATGCCATGTGGTAATAAAAAACAAACAATTTAGACATATGAAATACACTAAGGAAAATTTAATTGATAGCTGCATTGAAAAACTGAAAACATTAGGATTTACAAATGCATCAAAGGAAAATATATTTCAGGATGAAGTGTATAAATACCATTTAAATCCATTCCTTAATTCTTTAAAAGGTCATACTGATAATTTAGATAATGCGATAAAAGAATTAATGTCGAAAATGAAATAATAGATGAAGCGAATTAAAAATATAATAAGTTTTTTATACCCACTCATGATCGAAGCTCGTAACGGAAAAGTAACACCATACTTAGAAGTAATGAAATCTAGGGGGAAGTATGTTTTAAATAGTAAAAATGCAAACTATTCGTTTGATGGCCTACATCTTATTTTTAATAAGCTATTTCAAAAAATTAACATTAATAAATACGAGTTTGAAAACATATTAATTCTAGGCATGGGTGCAGGAAGCATCATCTCTTTACTAAGGGATAAATACAATATTGACTGTTCTATTACAGCTATCGAAAAAGATGAAGTTGTGATTGATTTAGCAAAAAAATATTTTAATATCGACAAGTATAAAGCGCTAACAATAATTAAAGCAGATGCCTTTGATTATGTTATGAATACTGAAAATAAATATGATTTAATTATTTCAGATTTATTTGTTGACAATAATGTTCCAAAAATTTTTGCATCTCGTGCCTACTTAAAAAACTTAAAACGTATTTCAAAAGAAAGAAGTTGTGTGATGTATAATAAAATGACAGAATCGGCGGAACACAAAAAAGAATTAATAACAGTATTCAATGAGTTTGAATACATATTCCCAAGTGCAAAAGTGCTCAAATTTAATGTTTATCACTCCGAAAATAGTGTTTTATACTTTAACTCACTACCAATTTCAATAAAAGAAAAAAAACTGTTTGAAGTAGTTAACTCGAATCATGAAATCGAATGGTCGAATTTAAATCCAATAAATTAGTTTCAAGAATTCAGTAAAATTAAAATTATAGTAGTAGATATGACACAAATTAAAGCTAAAATAAATTGCGGAGCAGCTAAAGATAAAATTGTTTGGAATAAAGATTCAGATTCTATAGTAGTTTCAATTACTCATGATTCCGAAAGCGGTATCGCAAATAATCTAATTACAGAATACCTTTCATTAGTTCTTGAAATACCTAAAGGAAAAATAAACATCATTAAAGGATTAGACAAGGCAAATAAAACAATTGAAATAGACAATACAATCAATTTTATAAAAGATAAAATATTGGCAGTAAATGCTTAACGAATGAGTATGATTAAACCAATAAAAGTAAT
>JBBIUW010000121.1:0-7139 GCA_037440045.1 Sphingobacteriaceae bacterium | reverse complement strand
TTATAAAGATGCCTTATGGGAAATTGAAGAAGAAACTCTCCTATTACTAACCTATAAAAATTATTACACTATGAAAAAGATAATGATTAATAGCGGAATCGCTGCAGCAACATTTTTTATAATTGGCTCATTCTTTAAATTTATGCACTGGCCTGGAGCTTCCTTTCTAATTTTACTTGGAATGGCTATCGGCGCCCTTGTTTTTTTACCACTTGTCTTTTTATTCAAAAAAAATGAAACAACAGAAAGCAAAAGCAAGATAGTATTGGGCGTTGGAGTGCTTAATGGAATTTTATTTTGCATTTACAGCTTGTTTAAAGTTATGCACTGGCCTGGAGCAAGTACTATATGGTTTTTTACTTTAGGAATTTTTAGTTTGGTTTTTATTCCATTATACTTTTTTAACGGAATAAAAAATCCAGTAAATAAAGTAAATACAATCACAACAACACTTATCTTAATTATTGTTGCAGGAGTTTTCTTTTTACAAACTAATGTTAGACCTCAAGTTCGATATATAATTACGCATGAAATCAAAATGATTAATGATGATGATAAGTACATTAAAGAGCAAATAGATTCATTGAACCTATTATCTAATGACAGTGTTAAGGCCAAATGGATAAAAAATACAACTAAAATATATGCAATATGTAATGAATTAAAGTCTTATCTGTTAAAAAATGAATTTGGTTTTGATAAATTCCCTGAAAATAATAACAAAGAGGGTGTGCTACTATCAACTTCTACTTTTAATGATTATGCAAACCGTTCAGATTTCTGTAAAGAAAAATTTCACCAACTCAACAAACTAACACTATCACATATTATAGATTATATTGGTTGTGAGTACAAATTAAACATAGGAAAAAAAATGAAAAGACATCCAGCTTTTTTCTCCTCAATTTTAACTTATGACTCAGATTTATATTACTATAATAATACCGTGTTGGGATCATATAAAGATCTACAAGAAATACAATTAAAATATATTTACGAAACTCAAGACTTAATTTTCTGTAAAAAAGGTAAGTTCTAATTAAACAACAGAGTTAACCTTTAACCCTATCAGAAATAAAATTCTGATAGGGTTTGTCATATTTATTCTCGACTTCGCTCGAACTGGCAATCAACAACTAAATACTCGTCCAGGTTGTTAAACCCTGTTGTGTAAATTTAAATGATTGCACTCTACCTCCTAAACCTTCAATAGCTCTTGCTACTTTTACCTTGGTAACAGCAGGGCAATAAAAAAACATAAATCCTCCACCACCGGCACCGGAAATTTTCCCACCGGTTGCTCCAGTGTTAATGGCTGTTGTATAAACTTTATCGATTAAATCATTACTAATTGAATGTGCAATTTGTTTTTTATTAGTCCAACCAAAATGTAAAATTTCACCAATTGTATTTAGGTCGCCTCGCAACAAGCTATCCTTCATTTGCTGAGCCTGTTCTTTTAAATGATGCATCGCTTCAACAGATTTAGAATTATTTTCTTTTACATTTTTAACTTGTTCGTTAATAATAGTTGCTGACAAACGCTGAGTTGCAGTGAAGTACAATAATAAATTAAATTCCAATTCATATAACACTTCATCTTTTAATTGCAAAGGATTTACAATAACCTTATCATCTGCTAAAAACTCCATAAAATTAATTCCACCAAAAGTAGCGGCGTATTGATCTTGCTTTCCGCCACTCATGCCTAAATCAATTCGCTCAATCTCATAAGCTAAACGAGCAATGTCATATTTACCAAGTGGCAATTTTAACCATTCTACAAATGCACCAATTAATGAAACTACAATAGTTGAAGAAGTTCCTAAGCCCGAGCCTTGAGGTGCTTCGATAAAAGAGGTTAAACGAAATGATAATGGGTTTACCCCAATAGCTATCGGGGCAAATTGCTTTACCAAGCGATTGTATACACCAATAAATAATTCGAAACCATCAACTAGTTCTAATTGATTAGCTGAATTAACAGATAAACATTTATCTGTACCATCAATACAAAATTCAATTTTACCATTATCTAATGGTTCTAAACTTGCATAGGCGTATAAATCAATAGTGGCGTTTAAAATAGCACCACCATAAATATCACTATATGGCGAAACATCCGTTCCTCCTCCTGCTAAACCTATTCTTAATGGTGCTTTACTTCTTATTATCATCGTTCAAATTTTCTATATCATTAATGTCTTTTGCCCTACCACTTGCTTTCTTATTTTTAATTAAATCTCGTAATTGAATTACACTAACAGGGATTCCCTCTATTTCTGTATTAATAGCATTAAAATAAACTTCTTCAAATGTAAGTCCAGAAATTTCTTTCAAAATTTCAATAGATACAGGAGCCCTCCCAAAAGAAAAAACAGTCATGTTTTCATTGTGTAAAAAATTTTCTTCCGTCATATCAAATACAGATAATCCGAACTCAAAAAATGCAATACTCAATTTCTGATAGTTTTCTTTAGAAACTTCCACAAAGATGTCTAAATCTCCTGTTGTTCTGGGGAAGCCGTGAAAAATGACTGAATATCCTCCAACTAATACGTATTTAACCTTTGCATTATTAATTGACTTAATAAAATCCTGAAAATCATCATTAAAAATATTGCCCATAATTTAACGAACAGAAAACACTGTTCTATCCATTTTTAAAGGTTGATTAATTGGATAGTTATAAGAAACACTTTGTAAATATGCAAACACTTCTCCTATTTGAAGTAAATTCAAACTTTTGTAATTGTCTGATTCCTTCTTCGGGTCAGTAATTTTTCCAGAAGAGTGAGCTGTTCTATCAAGCTTAAACATATTATAAATTTACAAATTTTTATATAAACCAAACACTTCGTTTACAAAAATTTTCCAATCGTATTTTTGTTTTTCTTTTATCATTCCTTCAGTAAAAGAAGAAATTCTGTTATTTTCAAAATAATCTTGAATACCATTAGCTATAGCCTTACCATTCGAATCAACAACATACCCAGCAATTTTATCAGGAATAATTTCACCTAAGCCCCCAACATTAGTTACTAAAGTAGGTACTTCAAAATGAAATGAAACTTGCGTAACACCACTTTGTGTAGCGCTTCTATACGGTAGTGCTACTAAATCTGTTGCCGAAAAATATAATTTCACATCCTCATTTGCAATAAACTTAGCATGTATGATTACTTGATTTTGAATTTGATATTTTTCAATTAAATCTAAATACGGTTGCTTATCTTCATAAAACTCTCCCGCAATTACTAATACAATGTTTGGATTCGATTTTAATTCATTCATTGCATCCAATAACATATCCAAGCCTTTGTATTTACGAATTAATCCGAAAAACAACACAACTTGTTTGTCTTGAGGAAGATTAAGTATTTTGCGAGCTTCCTCCTTATTTACTTTTTCTCCAAATGATGTATATAATGGATGTAATAAATATTTTTTGTGAACTGAGCATGTAAACTTTTCTAAATCCTTCATCACCGCTTTACTCATTGTTACAAATCCATCACAACTATTCACAAAGTATTTTGCAAAAGCAACATCTCCAGGCCTTGTTTCATGTGGAATTACATTATCCGTAATAGCCAGAACCTTAACTCCACTTTTGCGAATCATTCTTGCTATAGTTCCCAACGCAGGTCCCATAAAAGGAATCCAAAATCGAAACACTACAAAATCAGGTTTTTGTTTTTTAATAAAACGAGCCGTTTTAATCCATGATAAAGGATTAACAGAATTGATTAATGTGTGAATTTTAATATGCTTAGGCGCATTACCACTCGTATCAAACTGCGTGCTACCTGGAAATAAAAAATTAGGATACTGCAAACTATACGAAATAATTTCGCATTGATGTCCTTCTTTGTTAAAGGCATCACAAAATAATTCATCAAACGTAGCTAAACCACCACGTAAAGGATATGCAGGACCTATAATAAAAATTTTTGCCACCGATTTACTTTTTTCCTACCACTAATTCTATTAAATCTTTTTCTTGCAAGTATGTATTTGCTAAAGCCTTTATTTCTTGAGGGGTAATAGTTTTAACTGCCTCAAAATATTTCTCGAAGTAATCGTAATCTAACCCAAACTCCCAAATAGCTTTAAACTTATCCGCTAACGCATAAGGACCATCGACACTTCTTAGAAACTGTCCTAACACATAATTACGAACTGTTTCTAATTCATCGGCATCTACCAATTCTTCGCGTAATGTTTTTATCTCTTTGTATATTTCATTTAATGTATCGTTAGTTACATCTGTACCAACTTCTGTTGAAATATAAAAATACCCTCCGTTAACTAAAGATGCCAAACCACTTCCAATACCATATGTATATCCTTTATCTTCTCTAATATTTGCCATTAAACGAGAACCGAAGTAACCTCCCAGAATGGTATTTAATACTTGAAATTTAAAATAATCTGCATTTGTTTTATTAAACATATAACGCCCTACTCTAACTGCAGATTGAATAGCGTCAGATTTTTCGATAAAGTGTTTTTGTTGTTTAGTTGTGTCTAATTGCACTTTAGGTTCGGGAACAGATTTTCCATGACCCCATTTTTCTTTACCAAAAAAACGATTTAATATTTCAATTAAATTATTAGATAATTTACCAGAAGCAATGATTGTACAATTACCAGAATGATAATATGCTTTATAAAATTCAACAACTCTCTCTAATGATAATTTCTCAAAATCATCGTCTTTAACTGTAATACCATAAGGATGTTTTTCTCCGAATATTAATTCTGAAAAACGACGACGTGCTAAAACATTTACCTTTTCGGAATTGACTAAATGCTTTTGTTTTTTATTGGATACATAAATATCAAATTCATCTTTAGGAAAAATAGGATTTTTGATTATGTCTTCAACATAATGTAAACTATTGTCTAAATATTTATTTAAACTAAATAACGCTAAAGTTGAATAATCCTGATCAACGGCACATTCAAAAAAAGATCCTAAAAAATCAATATTATCTGAAAGTTGATTGGCTGTATAATTTTTAGTACCAGTTTCTAATAAATTATTTGCGGCAGATGCTAACAATGGCTGGGATTGATAATACATACCTGCTTTAAATATAAATTCAATTTTAGTTAGTTCTTGAGAACCGCTATCAATTGTATATACTTTAATTCCATTTTCTAATGTATGCTCAACGGCTTGTTGAATATCAATTTTATCAATGGTTTTAAATTCTGGAGCTTGTTTTCTGTTTAAAGTCATAACAGTAAAAATACAGAAATTAGATGAAATAATCGTAATTAATCCAACTGAATTTAGGACACATTAAGCTTATTACATTTTTTAAGAAGAATTGAAAAGCAATAAAATAATTACCTAATTAATAAGATAATTATAAGGAATTTTTAATTTTTAAAAGCTGATCCTTAATAGTTTTTAGCCTATCAATTACCTCAACTTTAACTTGGTCAGACTCTTTAAGTCCACCTTTTAATTTATCTTTTGCGCCCTGTAAAGTGTAACCTTTTTCTTTTACAAGATGAAATATTAATTTAAAATTTTCAATATCTTTTTTTGTAAAGAGGCGATTTCCTTTTTTGTTTTTTGAAGGAGTAATAACATCAAATTCTTTTTCCCAAAAACGTATTAATGATGTATTAACATCAAACATATCGGCTACTTCGCCAATTGAATAAAATAATTTTTCGGTTTCTTTTTCCAGTAATGCCATTAGTCAAATATAATACAGGATAGCATAACTGCATGTGGAGTTTTTTCAACAAAAACGCACTTTGAATTAACATTTTACTTTTTTTCGCTCACTACTTCAAATGGAACATTTAATGTTTCGCCCGTGTTATCGGACAACGACAACATGTGCTTGCCTTTTGTTGGATTTAATCCTAGCTGATGAATATCTTGAGTTGTACCTACCAAAACACCATCAATGTGCCAATAAACAACATTTGAAGGATTTCGATGTGCTATTTCAAAAACAGTTTTACCTTGTTCTCCTGTTAGTTCATAAGGAATGTAAATAACGGTTCCTGCTTTTGGATAAATCATTTCCATTGATTTTTCGATTTCAGGTTCACATCCAATTTTATATGGTGGTAATGATTTGTATGTGGGATTTTTTGTTTTAAAATAATATTCCTGCACTGGAGGCAGCACAAACCATGATATCGTTTTCATATCTAAAGGAGATGTGCACGCATCTGTTACACGGTATTGTTCAGTAGCATCCACATGAATAGGTTTATGATAAGAGCATGTAATATCTACGTTACTATGTTTAGGTATCCATTCTTTTTTAACGTCATTACAATATTGAGAAACTAAACATCCACTTTGTTTGCAAACAATAACTTGTTTTAAATCAGCATAAGGAACCTTAAACCAATTTGATTTTGGTAATGTTCCAAATATTTCAAACAATATTGGGGCAGCTGCCGAAATGCCTGTAAGTCCTGGCCTTCCCTCTCCATCAGCATTCCCAACCCAAACACCCACCACATAATTCCCAGTAATACCAATTGCCCAACCATCTCTAAAACCAAAACTAGTTCCTGTTTTCCATGCAATTTTTTGAGCATTACCCAAACGCTGCCAACTAGCATCTATATCTGGGCGACCTACTTCTGCCATAGCTTCAAACATTAACCAAATAGAAGATGCCGATATTAGTGGTGCATTATTTTGTTTTATGAGAAGGTGTTTTTTAGCCTGTGTTATGTAACTAGGTTTATCCCAATCTGTTTTATGATAATTATTTCCTTTGTTGTAATTATTTAATACTCTTGCCATGCTGGCATATGCAGAACACATATCCCAAAGTTTTGCTTCTCCTCCTCCTAATATTAAAGATAACCCATAATTATCAGCCGAACGATTCATTGAAGTTAATCCTATCTGTTTTAATCTATCTAAAAATTTATCAATAGTATATTGCTGTAGCATTTTTACTGCTGGAATATTTAAACTTCTTGATAAAGCTTGTTTTGCTGGCACTGCACCATCATATGTAAAATCAAAATTTTGTGGTACATATCCAGCAATTTGTGTAGGAATATCTGGCACCAACATATTTGGCAATAATTGTCCATCGTTTACCATATAGCCATATAAGTAAGGTTTCAACAAACTACCGGTG
>JBBIUW010000120.1:0-7199 GCA_037440045.1 Sphingobacteriaceae bacterium | reverse complement strand
AAGCATAAATTAAAAATGGGGTTCTATTATTTTTCTCTGTTCTTATCTATAAATTTTACGATGGCATTAATTATTTTAAATACAATAAAAAACTATTTTTAGGGTTGACCATTTTAGCATTTAGCGCTCCCCACATTTTAAACTATGTAGAAATAAGTTATAGTGAAGAATATACAACAAAAAAAGAAGATTATTTTAAATTAGAACTAGATAGTTTGTATGATAATGCCAAACTTCATTCTCCTCCAAAAACATTGAGTAAAGGCAAGCATATTATTGCATTTATGAGTATGACTTGTTCTCATTGTCGAACAGCGGCCAAAAAACTAAAATTAATAAAACAACAAAATCCATCTATTCCAATTTACATGATTTTAAATGGTAATGATGACAAGCTGCAACCTTTTTTTGATGATACACAAGCTCGTAATATCGACTATTGTGTTTTAAATGGAACCTCTTTTGTTTATTTAGCAGGATATAGACTGCCCTCTATTTATTTAGTAAACAATTCTATTGTTGAAAATTGGGTGAATTATTCTAGATTAGATCAAAATGAAATAGAAAAATGGTTAAAAAAACCATAACAATTAAAACATATCTTTTAGATTAATAAGTCTATTAATTTGAAAATAATTATCATTTGCATTTACCATTTGACTATTTGATAAATAAATTGCTTTCCAATTAGCATTTAATGCTCCTAATATATCAGCGTCGTAATTATCACCAATCATAACACATTCATGGGTTTGAGCATTGGTTAATTGTTGTGCTAAATTAAAAATTTTCACATCAGGTTTATTAAACCCATGCTCTTCTGAAATAATGATGTGTTCAAAAAAAGGTTTTAAATTACTGTAATCTAATTTAATATGTTGCACTTCTTTAAAACCATTTGTAATAATATGCAATTGGTATTTTTCTTTCAAATAAATCAACACATCAATAGCGCCATCAATTAAATGCGTTTTGTAAGGTGATATTTTTAAATAATCATCTGCCCAAAGATGAGCTAATTGCAAGTTATCATAACTAAAATACAAGAAAGTCTTGTAAAATCTTTGATAACGCAGCTCTTCTTTTGTGGTTTGTTTTAAGCTATACAAATACCACAATTCATGATTTATAGCTTCATACTTTTCTATAAAACCATCAAAATCAATATTGCAATAAGTTTGTACATCATGCTCCTCAAACAAATGACGCAAAGCCTCTCGAGAGTTTTTTTCAAAATCCCAAAGCGTATTATCTAAATCAAAAAATATGTGTTTAATATGTTTAATCTTCTAGTGTATTAAAATATTGAAGTTCCTTACTTAAATCTAAATAGCTATATTCTGCTTGCAATGTAACACACTTTTGGTAAAAATTATGTTTAAATTTTATGGATGTTTCTGTTGTTTTATTAAACAAACGATGATGGTATGCTTGATGAATTTGTAATAATCTATCGTTTATTGCGATTGTAGGTTCATTAAAATAAACTTCAGAAAACTTCTTCCAAACATAATTTATGGCTAGCGTATTAGGATGTGCCATATCTGCTTCATAAAACCTATAATCTCTTAAATCATCAGTTACTAACTCATATGCTGGAAAATAAAAACAGTTTGTATTTTGTTTTACTAGTTGATGAACTGTTTGAATTAAAATAGCTTTACTCAAATTATTTTCCACTACTCCATCTCGTAAATGTTTTACTGGAGAAACCGTAAACATCCATTTTAAATGAGGATTAATGGATTTTACTTCCTCAATGAGTTCCTGAAAATCAACAATAATTTCATGATTTTCTAAAATAACTTTTTCAAATAAAGCCTGAGGTAATTTATGACAATTAGCTACAATTTTTTCTTGCTGTTTATGCTGATATGCAAAGGCAGAACCCAACGTAACAACTAAATAATTTGCTTTTTGTAACTCTAAATTCCACTCATCAATCAAATAATTTAAAGTATTTAGTAGTTCTTTTTGAGAATTTGCATATACAGAACTATGCGTCTGTAAAGAATACCATAATCCTTCTTTTTCAAACACATCTTCCTCTTTAAAATAAATTTTATGAATAATTCGATGCAAAGCTGTAACAATGCTTTTAGGATTAAAAACAATACCAAAAGGATTTGTTTTTACATGAAACTTTAAATCAAGTAATTTACTGGCGATATGCTCACTAAAACAAGAGCCAATAAATAAAACACCATCCTGATGCGTTATTTTATATGGACTAATAGCTGGTTGATAGCCTAAGTGAAATTGCATAATTAAAGATAAACAAAAAAGGATTTCTTTACAGAAATCCTTTTTAAACTTATTATTTTAATAAATTAGAAACGCTCGATTTGAGAGAAAAAGAAATTTGCTTCAATGTTGGCGTTTTCATCGCTATCAGAACCATGAACTGCATTAGCTGCAATTGATTTAGCAAACATTTTACGGATTGTTCCTTCTTCAGCTTTAGTTGGATCTGTAGCACCAATTAAAGTACGGTATTCAGCAACTGCATTAGCTTTTTCTAATACTGCAGCAACAATTGGTCCGCTGCTCATATAACTTACTAACTCTCCGTAGAAAGGACGCTCTTTATGAACTTCATAAAATTTACCAGCTGTTTCAGCGCTTAATTTCATGTATTTCATAGCTACAATTCTGAAACCAGATTGGTTGATTTTCGCTAAAATTGGTCCGATGTTGTTAGCCTCAACTGCATCGGGCTTAATCATTGTAAATGTAATATTTCCTGCCATTTTTATTTTTTTAGGCTGCAAAGATACAAATATTGTGTTTATATCAAATAACTAACTCTACAATTAGTTTTTTTAACCACATAGGCACATAGAAAGAGCTAAAAGTACCCATTATAAAATGAATTTCGAATAGAAAGCTTTGCTTTTAATCATAGAGAACAACTATGTGTAAAAAACTTGTTTTTCTTTACTTCTACTCCTCCTACCTATAGTATTTCTTCCCTATGTTTCTATGTGGTTTAAAACTATAAAACATATTGATATACAATTCGAATTAAAATACCCTAAATTTGTAACACAAAACAAAATCATGCAAAAAGACTCTTTTCCAAAATTTAAAGCATTATTAAAAAAATCAAATAACATTGTTATTGTTACTCATTATAACCCCGATGGGGACGCCATGGGGTCATCATTAGCGCTTTATAACTATTTAATTAAAGTTGACAAAAATGTAACCGTAATCACTCCTAACGATTATCCTGAATTTTTACATTGGTTACCTGGAAATAAAAAAGTGGTTGAGTATAGTAAACAACAAAAAAAGGCAGCAAATATTATTTCTAAAAGTGATTTAATATTCACTCTTGATTTCAATAACTATTCACGTTTAGAAGGCTTAGGAGAATTACTAAAAAATTCTACTGCGAAAAAAATATTAATCGATCATCACCAACAACCCGACACTTATGCCACTTTAATGTATCATGATGTTGCTGCATGTTCTACCTGCGAATTAGTTCATGAATTTATCGTAGGTTTAGGCGGAAAAAAATTAATTGACCAAGATATAGCAAAATGTATTTATACAGGAATTATGACAGATACTGGATCATTCCGTTTTGATAGCGTAACTCCAAAAACACATTTAATATTAGCTGATTTATTAGCGACTGGATTAAAACCAAGCGATATTCATACTTCTATTTATGATACCTACAGTGAAAGTCGTGTGAAATTATTAGGCTACTGCTTAACCGAAAAAATGGTTGTAATTCCAGAATATCAAACAGCATACATTTCCTTATCTGAAAAAGAATTGCAACGCTTTAGCCATCAAAAAGGAGATACCGAAGGAATTGTAAATTATCCTTTTTCCATTAAAGGCATTAAGTTTTGCGCATTTTTTAGCGAAGGTGAAGGAAAAATAAAAATCTCATTCCGTAGTAAAGGTAAGTTTGATGTTAACCAATTTGCTCGTAAATATTTTAATGGAGGAGGACATATTAATGCTGCTGGCGGACGAGGAAATTCAACTAGTTTACAACAAACCATTAATGAGTTTGTAGCATTATTACCTAGTTATAAAAAAGAAATTTTAAAGAAATAATTATTCTTTAATAAATTTAATCTTTGCTTCTGCCCCATTCTCTGTTTTAACGGCTGCAAAATAAATTCCTGAGCTCAAATTATCAATAGATATTTTTTGTGTGCTAGTAGTTTCCTCTAAAACTACTTTTCCTAAAACATCCAATACAGTTACTTTTAATAGTGATTCATTATCTAATTTAAAATTTAAAACAGAATTAGCAGGATTAGGAAACACTCTTAAACTCTTAGTTAGAGCTTCATTCTCATTAACAGTAGTTAAACTTGATAAAGTATATTTATTAAAAAAACGCCAAATTTCAGTAGAAGCATTAATATCTAAATTGGTACCTACTCCACCAAAAGGAAATCCTGGCCAAGTGTGAGCCCCACCAATAATTTTAAATAATTCAACACTACTTCCAAAAGTACCACCATTATACACATAATGTTCCGCTGTACAGCCATCTGCCGAATTAATGTTTGGCATATTAGTAAAAACAGGAGTAGGATTACAATTATTTTTAGTGCCCCAATATTTCACTACTGTATCTATTGGCATCATCGATGAGGTTCCTGCGTAGGGTACTGTTCCATCAGAAGTACCGCTAATTTGCATAACTGGAACTGGACGCGTTGGATGACAATTTGTACCATACTGTGTATTAAAGATGCTTCCTGTTACAGATGCAATCGCCGTTATTCTGTTACTTAATTCACAAGCCAAAGTATGACTCATAAAACCGCCATTACTCATACCTGTGCTATAAACACGGTTTAAATTGATATTGTAAGTCAAATCTAACGAATCAATTAGGGCATTTAAAAATGCTATGTCATTTACTAAAGAACTTGACATTCCTGCATTCCAAAAAGGTTGCCCTGACAAAGTAGTTCCGTTAGGATAAACCATTAAAAAATTAGCTGTATCTGCTATTGGCATAAAGTTGCTATACAATTGTTGTTGGCTTGCATTACTTGTATAACCATGCAAATTTAAGATTAAAGGTCTTGCTGTTGTTCCATTATAGATAGCAGGTACATACAAGCGGTAATTACGATATATACCTCCAACAAAAATACTGTCAATAACTGTAGTTTGCGATTGAGAAAATAGAACTGAAAACGTAAATAAAATAAAAAGTATATTTTTTTTCATGAATCTTAAGTTTGTGATAATCGCTAATATATGAATAATATCACAAATCTTAACTCAATAATAATTTACTTTTTTGGCTTAAAAACAGTACTTTCGTTCACTTAAATTTAACATTTATGGCAAAATTTAGAAAACAAGATGCCCTTGATTATCACTCTCAAGGAAGACCTGGAAAAATTGAAGTAATTCCAACCAAACCATATAGTACTCAAAGAGACTTAACATTAGCATACTCACCAGGCGTTGCTGAACCCTGTTTAGAAATTGAAAAAAATCCCGAAGATGCTTATAAGTATACCGCAAAAGGTAACTTAGTAGCCGTTATTTCTAATGGTACCGCTGTTTTAGGCTTAGGAGATATAGGTGCTTTAGCTGGCAAACCCGTAATGGAAGGTAAAGGATTGTTATTTAAGATCTTTGCTGATATTGATGTGTTTGATATTGAAGTTGACACAAAAAACATTGATGAGTTTGTGAATACTGTGAAAAATATTGCTGTAACCTTTGGTGGTATTAATCTCGAAGATATTAAAGCCCCTGAGTGTTTTGAAATTGAACGTCGTTTAAAAGAAGAATTAAATATTCCTTTAATGCACGATGACCAACATGGTACTGCAATCATTTCGTCAGCTGGTTTACTAAATGCGGTAGAGTTATCTGGTAAAAAAATGAGCGATGTAAAAGTTGTTATAAACGGTGCTGGAGCTTCGGCTAACTCATGTGCAAAAATGTATATTGCTGTTGGTGTTAAAAAAGAAAACATTTTAATGTTAGACAGTAAAGGTGTTATTAATAAAAACCGTACTGATTTAGATCAATACAAAACATTCTTTGCATCTGATAACACTAAAGTAAACACATTAGAAGAAGCCATTAAAGGGGCTGATGTATTTGTTGGTTTATCAAAAGGAAATATTTTATCACAAGACATGGTTCGCTCAATGGCTAAAAACTGTATTGTATTTGCCCTGGCTAACCCTACTCCTGAAATTAGTTACGAAGAAGCTGTTGCTGCTCGTCCTGATATTATTATCGCTACAGGTCGTAGCGATCATCCTAATCAAGTAAATAATGTATTAGGCTTCCCTTTTATTTTCAGAGGAGCTTTAGATGTTAGAGCTACTTGCATTAACGAAGAAATGAAATTGGCAGCTGCCTTAGCTATTGCTGCTCTAGCAAAGGAAAGCGTTCCTGATTATGTAAACCTTGCTTATGGCTCTAAAAACTTAACATTTGGTACAGAATATATTATTCCAAAACCAATTGATAACCGTTTAATATCTATTGTGAGTTCTGCGGTTGCAAAAGCAGCAATTGATAGCGGTGTTGCTAAACGAGTAATTACAGATTGGGATGCTTATCGCATGGAGTTAGATAACCGTTTAGGTAAGGATAACAAATTAATGCGTAGTATAGCTAACAAAGCAAAATCAAATCCTAAGCGAGTTGTATTTACTGAAGCTGATACTTATAAAATATTAAAAGCAGCACAAGTCGCAAAAGATGAAGGCATTGTAAAACCTATATTACTAGGTAATAAAGAAAAAATTCTTGCTTTGCTTGATGAACACCAAATTGATATGGGTGATACGCCTATTATCGATACTTGGTTAGCTGAAGAGGAAACTAGAAGAACAGAGTTTGGTGATATCTTATGGCATAAACAACAACGTCGTGGCTTAACTCAATACGATGCTCGTAAATTAATGCGCGACAGAAATTATTTTGGAGCCATGATGGTAGAGCAAGGAATGGCTGATGCGATGATTTCGGGACTAACTCGTAAGTATGGAGCTCCTATTAAACCAGCTTTGGATATTATTGGTGTGCAAGAAGGTGTAAGTCGTGTTGCCGGGTTATATATTATGGTGACTAAAAAAGGCCCTTACTTTTTTGCAGATACTACCATGAATACAGAACCAACAGCTCAACAATTAGCTGATATTGCATTATTAACTGCTAGTACAGTAAAACAATTTAAT
>JBBIUW010000119.1:0-7293 GCA_037440045.1 Sphingobacteriaceae bacterium | reverse complement strand
ATTCTACGATGAAAGACATTGAGAAAAAATTAGATAATGGAGATTTTATCCGAGTACACCGCTCTTTCATTGCTCGTATCGATAAAATACAAACAATTGAAAATCAAACAGTTGTATTAGAAGAAAACAAAAAAGTAATTCCAATTGGTGGTTCTTACCGCGACGAATTATTAGCTAAATTAAATATGATTTAATGGTTCGTTTTTTAGTTATTTTTCTGTTCATTGTATTAAAATCCTTTTCACAAAAAGCAGAAATTGTATTAAAATCAAATTATTCGCATAATTATGCCTTAGGTTATTGTTATTATGTTGAAGACAAAATCGACACCTCCAAATTATTCTTTGTTGGCATTGTTAAAATCACTTCAAGTAATTTAGATGCGCATGTTGTTGGAGCAACACATTTATTAAAAGCAAAAACAAAGGAGTTAAACGGAAACACGTATAAATTAAAAAGTGTTTTAAAACAAGATACATCTTTAGTTATGCTATTTGATATTTATTTTGCCCCAGAAAATCAAATTAGTAATATCAAAGCAGCAAGATTAAAAGATCAAATAATTGTTTTTAATAATATTAAAGACACATTGACAAGACGATTAAATATTAACGATTCTATGTATTCGTTTAATAGAAGTAAGTATTTAGTAGTATACACGAAGAATAAAAATGTAAAAATTAAAATTGATTCTGGAAAAGTTGTCAGATACAATGATAAAATAAAGCCTGGACAATCTGCTGAATTCATTACTGTTAAGGTAAATAATAGTAGTAAAGCTATTTTATATACAACTGCTATTGCTACTGGAGGAATGATTGGTTTTGTAGCTGCTTCAACAACTGAATCTCTTATAAATAAACAAATTATTCCTAGTTTCGAATATTTATCAAATATAAATTATAATACAGGACGAATTTTGATGTCTATTTATCAAAAAGACAAGCAAATTACGTTAGATTAAATAGTAATTTTGTAACATGCAATCTCAATACGATATTATAGTAGTTGGTGCTGGCCACGCAGGTTGTGAGGCTGCTACTGCTGCTGCTAACATGGGTTCAAAAGTTCTTCTTTTAACCATGAATATGCAAACCATCGCTCAAATGAGTTGTAACCCAGCTATGGGTGGTATTGCAAAAGGTCAAATCGTTCGTGAAATTGATGCGTTAGGTGGTTATAGCGGAATTGTTTCTGATAGATCTGCTATTCAATTCAGAATGCTCAATCGTTCAAAAGGTCCCGCAATGTGGAGTCCACGTACCCAAAACGACAGAATGTTATTTGCAGCTACCTGGAGAGAAATGTTAGAACAAACTCCTAATGTTGATTTCTGGCAAGACATGTGTCGAGAATTAATTATTTCTAAAGATGGAAAAAGAGTTGAGGGTGTTGTAACCGGAATGGGCTTAAAGTTTAAAGCGAAAGCTGTTGTTCTAACTAATGGAACCTTTTTAAATGGATTAATTCACTTAGGTGAAAAACAAATAGGTGGAGGTAGAAGTGGAGAATCTGCTTCTTATGGTATAACCGAACAATTAGTTAGTCTTGGTTTCGAAAGTGGAAGAATGAAAACAGGAACACCACCTCGTATAGATGGACGTACTTTGAATTATTCTAAAATGGAAGAACAAGAAGGAGATGTGGCCATTGATAAATTCTCTTATTTAGATAATACGTCTCCATTTATTTCAAACGATGGTCGCTCTGTAAAAAAACAAGTTCCCTGTCATATTACATATACCAATCAAGATGTACATGATATTTTAAGAACAGGTTTCGAAAAATCTCCAATGTACTCAGGACGTATTCAAGGTTTAGGCCCAAGATATTGTCCTAGTATCGAAGATAAAATTACACGTTTTTCAGAACGCGATAGACATCAATTATTTGTTGAACCAGAAGGTTGGGATACAGTAGAAATTTATGTAAATGGATTTTCTACTTCTCTTCCGGTTGATGTTCAACAAAAAGCTTTAAAGCTAATCCCAGGTTTTGAGAACGCTAAAATGTTCCGTCCTGGCTATGCTATTGAGTACGATTATTTTCCACCTACACAGTTACAATTAACTTTAGAAACTAAGTTGGTTGAAGGATTATATTTTGCGGGTCAAATTAATGGAACTACAGGTTATGAAGAAGCAGCTTGTCAAGGCCAAATGGCAGGTATTAATGCGCACTTAAAAATTAACGAAAAAGACCCTTTAATATTAAAACGCCACGAAGCATATATTGGAGTATTAATAGATGATTTAGTAACTAAGGGTACTGACGAACCATACCGTATGTTTACTTCTCGTTCAGAATATCGTTTATTATTACGTCAAGATAATGCTGATGTTCGTTTAACTCCTCTATCCCACTCTATTGGTTTAGCAAGTGATGAAAGAATGAAAAGAGTTTCTGATAAGATCACTAATTACGAAAACTTAATTAAGTTTTTTAAGAATACTAGTGCTGAACCCGAAGAGGCTAATGAATATTTACAAAGCATTAATTCTGCTTCTTTAACGCAAAAGATTAGATATTTTAATGTTCTATCTCGTCCGGATGTTTCAATTGCTGAACTTGCGAAAAATTGTGCAGACCTAAAAACTGAAGTTTCTAATTTGGATAATGATACCATTATGCAAGCTGAAATTTTAATGAAATACGAAGGGTATATTGAAAGAGAAAAAGAGAATGCAGAGAAAGTTGCTAAGTTGGATAATTATAAAATTAAACCAGATTTCGATTTTAAAGCGGTTCCAAGTTTGTCTTTGGAGGCTAGAGATAAATGGACAAAACTTAGACCCACTACTATAGGACAAGCTAGTAGAATATCAGGAATTAATCCAGCAGATATTTCTGTTCTTTTAGTTCATTTAGGAAGATAAAAATAAAGGTTCCACGTGGAACAAATAGATTAATATGTTAACTATAGAAAAATGTTTAGTGTGTGGCTTAAATCAGTTTGAGCCTTTTTTAGTTTGTAAAGACCATACTGTTAGTAAGGACAATTTTAATATTGTATCTTGTAAGATGTGTGGCTTTAAATTTACAAACCCTCGACCAACTGATTTAGTAATTGGAGATTATTATAAGGCTGAAGAGTACGTTTCTCATACCAATACCAAGAAAGGTTTAGTAAACCAATTATATCACATTGTAAGAAATTATACACTTAAGAAAAAGATTCAGTTAGTTTCTTCTTATGTTTCACGTGGAACTATTTTAGACTATGGTTGCGGTACAGGAATGTTTTTAAATGCATGTAAAGAATCTGGTTGGGATACTATTGGAATGGAGCCAGATGATAGCGCAAGAAAGATAGCAAGTGATCAGGATTTGAGTGTTTATTCTAACAAAGATAATCTTAAAACCTTTATTAAAGATAAACAAGTCGAAGCAATTACACTTTGGCATGTTTTAGAACATGTAACAGACATGTCAGATACTTTAGCGTTTTTTAAAGCCAGATTAAAAAAGGATGGCGTCTTAATAATTGCAGTTCCAAATCATGTTTCTTATGATGCAGAATATTATAAAAAGTTTTGGGCGGCTTACGATGTTCCTCGACACCTTCACCATTTCGATAAGAAATCTATAAGTTCATTATTAGAGAATAATGGATTTAAACTTGTTGAAACTAAACCCATGAAATTTGATAGTTTCTACGTATCAATGTTGAGTGAGAAATGTAAGACTGGTTTTGTTAACCTTTTTAAAGCATTCTGGATTGGCTTAATGTCTAATTTAAAAGCAAAAGACTCTAGCTCCTACTCTAGTACAATTTATATTTTTAAACACAAATAAGTTCCACGTGAAACATTAATCCCCAACAGATATATCTGTTGGGGATTTTTTATTTCTCTTGGTTTTGTATCTGTTGAATGTATCATTCCAGGCTTGTGTCTTTTATTTATGGTTTCACGTGGAACTATTCTAGATTATGATTTTGGCATAGGAATGTTTTTTAAACTTATGTATAGAATCAGGTTCTGAAACTTTTGTATAGATTCCGATGACTGCTAAAGAAAGATAACATAAATATCTAAGAGTATATTTTAATATAGAAACCCCAGGCTTTTATAAATGATAAACAAGTTAAATCATCTAAAACTATAGTGATGAATATAATTGTTATTCGCGTCTATGCTGAATGAGAAACGTAAAATAGGAAGTATAAATCTCTTCAAGGTTTTTCGTATAGCTTATTGTTTAATTTCAAATCAAAGAGTTCTAACAAACTACTCCATCACTATTTATATATTTAAACACAAATAGGTTTCATATGAAACAAATAGCCACAATAGATTTTTTCTATTATGGCTTTATATTGCTCTTTGTTTTGTATTTGTTCGAGAAGAGTTTATGTATTTCATTAATAGTTTCACGTGAATCTATTCTTTATGCACATCTTTAAACTTTAGCATATCTTTTAGTCTCAATTCTTTTTTGGTGTCGAAACCACAAGTGCTATTAAACTCTTTTGGGTTTTGGTACGTTCCAAATATCATGTCCCACCAAACTATATCACCATAGTTATTGGTATGCTTTTCATATTCATGATGTATGCGGTGCATTTCTGGCCTTTGAAATATATAGCCAACCCATTGAGGGGTTTTAATGTTTGTGTGGTAAAAGAATTCTCCCAGAGCTGTGCACAAAGTGTAGATTGCTCCTGCTTCCATATTTAACCCTAAGAAGGAATAAACAAATAAACTGCCTACAATAGAATTGACTGTCATTTCTAAAGGATGTTTATAGAAGGAGGTAATTACTTCTAATCGTTGCGGACTATGATGTATTTGATGAAAGTGTGTCCATAAGTAATCTATTTTATGACGCCAGCGGTGCCACCAATAAAATACAAATGTTGCGATAAAGTATGCAATCATTCCTCCCAAAATAGAATTTACATAATTGGATAAATGAAATAAACTAATTGACGACAACCATTTTTCCCAAGTGTAACCCGCCAAGGTTACAATGGCTAATTGAACAAAGTTAATGGCAATTACTCTTATTGTCCAAGTTGGTACTTCAGGTAATTTCCATCCAGGAAATATTCGCTCTATGATAAAAAAGAAGGCAAATACACTAAATATAATAATCATCATTTTTAATATGGTTAATTGGTTTATCAAATTAACGGAAGATTATACGTTACATTTCTTAAATTATGTTAGTGATGTGCCAAAAAATGTAAAAGGTTTTTAGTTCCACGTGAAACGCTTTAAGGGTTTATTTTTAGTTTAAAATAAAAAGCCCCTCCAAATTGGAGAGGCTTATTTGTAAAACAAATTAGAGAGTATTATTTCATTTTGCTTAAGAAGATTGTATCAAATAGTTTGTCGGATAAAATGCGACGAACAAACAACAGCAATTTAGCTCCGCCACCAACAGCGTATCTGGTTTTCGGATTATTTGAGCTAATTGCTCTGGCAAT
The DNA here is from genome assembly GCA_037440045.1 of Sphingobacteriaceae bacterium. Lineage (GTDB taxonomy): Bacteria > Bacteroidota > Bacteroidia > B-17B0 > Aurantibacillaceae > UBA4416. Next base: position 1,862 of record JBBIUW010000119.1, on the reverse strand, counting down.
TGTTTTAGCAATCACGATTGGTTCTGATCCCACTCGCTTATATGTTTCATCAATTAATGACGCATGTTTTATAGCTAGGTTTTTATAGGCTGTGTTGCCAGACACTTTTAAAAGGTTTTCTTTAGCAATTCCTCCCCACTCCGATTTAATGGCTCCGGGTTCTATAATTACCACATCAATATTAAACTGTTTTAATTCCATTCTTAAACTATCGCTCAGTCCTTCTACTGCAAATTTTGTAGCATGATACCAAGCTCCGTGTGGCTCTCCAAATTTTCCTCCCATGGAAGAAATGTTGACAATTTTACCAGACTGTTGTTTTCGCATATACGGAAGTACTAATTGGGTTAATCTTGCCAGACCAAAAATGTTTACCTCAAACTGGTATTTTGCTTCCGAAATTGGAACATCTTCCAAAGCTCCAAAAGAACCATAGCCAGCATTGTTAACTAATACATCAATTTGTTTTTCAGTCTCAATAATTTTTTGAATACCTCCAACCATTGATTCATCATTAGTTACATCCATTTCTAAAAGTTTTAATCCTTGCTCTTTTAGATCACTCATTTTGTCTAATCTGCGAGCGGCTGCATAAACGATATATCCTTTAGCAACTAATAGTTTTGCTGTTTCTTTTCCTATCCCTGAAGAGGCTCCGGTTATTAACACTACTTTTTTTTCCATAATTATAATTTTTATTGTTTTTTTAATTTATTTATTGATTGACTAATCAGTCTATTTTGTCGTAAATTTTTTTAGGTGATCATATCCCATAATAATTGAAACGACTCATTGATGATTTGCTTTTGCTTGCTTGTTGAAAACTCTCCATTTGATAGATATTGATTTATACCTGCAATATGACTGTTAATAAGTGTGTAAAGCAAATCAACAGGTAACGGTTTTAAAACAGCTGCCTTAATCCCCTCTTGTAAAAAATCCAAATGTGGCTCGGCTTGTTTTCTTATTTCTTCAGGAGAAATTAATGAGTAAAATGGCGAAGTTGAAAATTGTTGAATGAAGTAAAACTCCTCCTTATTTTCCTGTGCCCACTCTATCGTGTTTGTATAGATAGATTTAAACACTAATTCCAGGGAATCGGCTTTGCTTGTGTTAGAATACATGTATTCTGTTAAGCGCTTCTTAGTATCTGCATATAAAGCCAATATAAGCTCGTCTTTGGTTTTGTAATAATGAAATAAAGTGCCGTTAGCTACCCCCGCCTCTTTAGCAATTTTGCTGGTTGGTGTAGCGTGAAACCCAAACTCTACAAAGAGTTTTAAGGCAGCGTTTAATATTTCTTCTTTTTTATCCAAAACAATGATTGACTAATCAGTCTACAAATATAAATACTATCTTTAATAGTGCAAAATTTATTTTATTTAAAATATTTCAAATAAAAAACCCACTAATTATTTAGTGGGTTTTTTATATAAATAAAATTCTTAAAATTTGATAGTTTTTGTAGGGGGTTATGATTATGATTTTTACACTAGATCAAATATTTGTTTTTTTGTACCAATCGTAAATGATAATTGTAAATGACCCTTCATTGATTCCACATATCTTGTCAACGTTCCTAATTGTATATCTTTATTTGAGCTTTCCAATTTAGAAACCACAGATTCATCGACTCCTAATATATTTGCAACAGTCTTTAGTTTTATTTTATTTTGTTTTCGTATTTCTTTTAAAACCATCATCATTTCCGCAGCTTCAATTTTAGCGTCGTTTTTTTTCCTTTCGTCGGTACCTGGTCTGCCGAATTCTTCGGCTAAAAATTCATCAAAGGATATAGAACTTCCATCATCAATTTCTTGTATTGATAGGCTTTTTTTTGTTTTCATGACATATAAATTTAT
>JBBIUW010000118.1:0-7360 GCA_037440045.1 Sphingobacteriaceae bacterium | reverse complement strand
AATGCCCGCCTTTTACAGATACAATATCGATGATGAATTGGCGCAACTCAGCACAGAATTGCTCTAATTCTTCTTCTTTTAATTTTTTTAAGTCAGCAGGCGAATTCACCTTAGCTAACAATTCTCCGGGTATTACCCCCGAACCTTTAACAATTTCCATTACAGCAAAGATAATCTATTTTATGAATTGTAAAAACGTGGTTTTTAACACTTTATTACCGCTTTATTGGTTAACAAACGTTAAACAAAATAGTTTAGATTTAGCTTATAATAGTGGAATTTGTCAGTTCGAGTGATTTTTGACTGTCCTTGCAAAATCCCGATTGCTATTGGGAGTATCGAGAACTATCAATTATAAAACTTCTCGATACGAAATGCAAAGAACAAGCATTTCTACTCGAAGTGACATTTAAATAAACACAATCTCTTTTTCTTGTTTGCTTGTAATTGTTCCGATTTTAGAAAAATACTGATTGTGAGATTTTAAAAACTCATCCATTTCATTTTCGTGAGCAGCAGATACGCTAAACACTAAACCGCCTGAAGTTTGTGGATCACAATAAAAAATAAAATCCAAGTCAGTCATACCTGCTATGTATTTTGATTGAGCATTATAGTTGCGAGTGGTGTTATCAGGAAACACAAATTGTTTGGCATATTCCCTAGCGGCTTCCATAATTGGTAACGATTCTTTTTTGATTGTAGCTGATAGATTTGTATCAGCAAGCATTTCTAATAAGTGACCAGCAAAACCAAAACCAGTGATGTCGGTAATGGCATTTACATATGATAAAGCACCTAATTTTGCTCCTACTGAATTTAATGTTGTGGTTTGTTCTAATAACAATTGATAATGCGCATCGTTTAATAAGCCTCTTTTTAAAGCGGTGCTTAAAACGCCAATACCAAGAGGCTTTGTAATGTAGAGAATATCATTTTGCTTAATGGTATTGTTTTTTTTAATATCTTCTTTCTTTACTAAACCTGTCACTGCCAAGCCAAATAGTGGTTCTTGAGTATCTACACTATGTCCTCCAGCTAATGGAATACCTGCTTTAGTACAAATTTCTTGAGCACCTTTTATGACTTGTTGAGCTACATTGGCTGGGATTTTATCTACTGGCCAACCTAAAATAGCCACTGCCATTAAAGGTTTTCCTCCCATCGCGTAAACATCACTGATAGCATTGCAGGCTGATATTTTACCGAAATCAAAAGGGTTATCTACAATAGGAGTAAAAAAATCAGTAGTGCTAATGATACAATTGCCATCTTCTAATTCATATACGGCAGCATCGTCTTTGGTTTCGTTACCAACTAGTAAATTTTTAAAAGCAGTATCTTGTTTACAGCCACTTAATATTTCCTCTAATACAGCTGGTGCTATTTTGCAACCACAGCCAGAGGCTTTGCTAAATTGAGTAAGTTTTACTGACATATTATTTTAAAGTATCTATAATCTGTTTTACTTTTTGAGCATTGATGTTAGCGTCAATTGTATCAGAGTTTAAATATACAATAGGTTGCTTTTTGTTTTTATAACTAAACTCATAAGCTTTGTCATAATACAACAATGATAGTCTGGCAACATCATGTAAATTATTTTCATCTAAATACTGTAAGCATAGTTTTGTGTTTAATGAGCCTAATTGTTGTGCTATTTTAATAACACACGATTTAAGCGCTTCTATATCTACAGTAGTATAATCTTCTACTAATTTTTGCACACGTAATTCAAATGGAATTTCTAATTTAATAATTGTAGCTTGTTTCATTTGCTGCCACAAGCCTATTGGAATTTTATTATAGCCAATAGTTTGTGATTCATCTTCTAAAATTAAAACACGATTTGAATCTAACTTAGATAATTGATGGAATAATTCGTGTTCAAAAACCTGTTGTGGATTTTGTTTTTCTTCATTTATAGTTCCAAATGCAGATCCTTTATGATGTGCAATTTTTTCCAAATCAATCGTTTGATATGATGAACTATTTAAGTGTTTTAAAATATCTGTTTTACCGCTTCCTGTTTTACCACCAAGTAAAATAATATTTTGTTCTTGCTCAAAGTACTTTAAAACATAATTTCTAAATGCTTTATAACCTCCTTTCATAATCACAGCTTCTAATCCAGAAGTATTCATTAACCAAGCAAAACTGTTACTACGCATACCGCCTCTAAAACAATACACAAATACTTTTTTGTTGCTTGATAATTGTTTTACCTGATTGACGAACGAGGTCATTTTGGGCGATACAATTTCTAAACCTCTATGAACGGCAGTATCCTTTCCTTGTTGTTTATAAAGAGTTCCTATTTCTGCTCGTTCGCTATCTTCAAATAATGGAATATTTATAGCATTAGGCAAATGACCTTTAAAAAACTCCATTGGAGCCCTCACATCAATTATTAAGTTGTTTTTACTTTTATTTAAAAAATCAACAACTTCTAAAGCATTTGCAGTCATTTACTGCGAAGCTACATAATTTTATTACTCCTAAAGGATAATTGGTGCAATTTGATGTCTTTTTAAAAACTGTAGATTTTCTGGATTAGATAGTTTTTAAAGCATCATTGTTAAAATCTTGTTTGTTATTTCGATTAATTATGAGAAAATCATTGGATTTTATCAATTTTTTTATATAATATTGTATAAATGAAATTAACTAGACTTTTTGCCATTATATTTTTGCTTTTAGCTATAGGAGTTACTACTCCTGTGATGTCTCAGGTAAGAGGCGGCAGAAAGAAAGAGCACCGTAATCAACGCGGAGGCGGCTTTAAGTTATTTGGTAATAAGAGTAAAGGAAATGCCAATGCTTTTGCTAAAGGAGGTAAGAAAAAAGGATTTTTAGCTAGAATTTTCAAAGGTGGTAATAAAAGCAATGGTCCTTGGGTTTATAGAAAAACAAATCCTGGTACAAAGCAAAAGAAAGAACAGCCTAAATTGTTTACCCGTAACCGTACTAAAGGAAAACGTTTTACGGATGGAATTATAGCGCAGCAAAACAAAAAACGTTCAAGTTCTCGTGTGCGAGGTAACGCAAGTTTCAGCAAACGAAAACATTAAAATAGTTTTTAAAACTTTTTCATCAATCCCACCTAATCAGGTGGGATTTTTTAATTTTACGCATTATTTAAAACTTATGAACGTATTAATTTTAGGATCAGGAGGAAGAGAACATGCCTTTGCATGGAAAATAGCTCAAAGCAAACAGTTAGAAAATTTATATATAGCTCCAGGTAATGCAGGAACAGCACAATGTGGTACTAATATTAATATTGCTGCAACTGATTTTGATGCTATTAAAAATTTGGTTTGGGAAAAAAGTATTGATATGGTGCTAGTTGGTCCTGAGGATCCATTAGTAAAAGGTGTTCATGATTATTTTTTAGCAGACGAGGTACTAAAAGAAATTCCAGTGATTGGACCTAAAAAAGATGGAGCGCAATTAGAAGGTAGCAAAGATTTTAGCAAGCAGTTTATGTTTAAGCATGGTGTACCCACTGCTAAATATAAAAGTTTCACAAAAGATAATATTAGCGAAGGAGCTGCTTTTATTGATAGTTTAACACCTCCTTATGTTTTAAAAGCCGACGGTTTAGCGGCAGGGAAAGGTGTATTAATTATTGATGATGCTGCCGAAGCAAAAGCTGAGTTACAAAATATGATTTTGAATGCGAAGTTTGGTAACGCAGGTAACACAGTGGTGATTGAAGAATTTTTGAAAGGAATTGAATTATCAGTGTTTGTGTTAATAGACGGAAAATCTTATAAAATATTACCAGCTGCTAAAGATTATAAACGTATTGGAGTAGGTGATACAGGTTTAAATACAGGTGGTATGGGGGCTGTAAGCCCAGTGCCATTTGCAGATGAAGCCTTTATTAAAAAGGTAGAAGAAAAAATTGTGAAACCTACCATTAATGGTTTGGTGAAAGATGGAATTGATTACCGTGGATTTATTTTTATTGGATTAATGAATTGTGATGGAGAGCCTAGTGTGATTGAATACAATTGCCGCATGGGTGATCCTGAAACAGAAGTGGTAATACCACGTATAGAATCAGATTTGTTAGATTTATTGCAAGGAGTTGCCACACAAACCTTACACGAAAAACAATTTAGTGTAACGCCCGATATAGCAACCACAGTGGTATTAGTGAGTGGTGGTTACCCTGAGGATTACGAAAAAAATAAAGTAGTAACAGGATTAAATCATGTAACCAACAGTCAGGTGTTTCATTCAGGTACAGCATTTAAGAATGATGAAGTAGTAACTAATGGTGGACGAGTATTTGCTATTACCTCATTTGGCAAAACTATTGAAGAAGCTGTAGCTAAAAGCTTTGCGGCAGCAGAAACAGTTACTTACGATAAAAAATATTACCGTAGTGATATTGGTAAAGATTTAATGAATTGGGGGAAGTAAAAAAATGTTAAACTTTTTACAATTTATTAATCTTTCTTTTCATCGGTATCAAGTAGCCAATTAAAAACGTTTATATGCTTTACTCCGCTTCTGTTCTGTGTAAATGAATCAGTTGTGAGTAAAAATTTTGGATAATTATCTTGTATTTTTTCTAATGAGCTAAACTCTCTTTCCATAGTTTTTTCGCTTGACATTAGCCATGCTACTTGATAGTATTCAATATCACCCATTGGAGTTTTACATACAAAATCAACCTCGTTATTGCGACTAGTGCCAGTCCATATTTTATTACCTCGGCGAAGTAACTCCAAGTAAACAATATTTTCTAATATGTGACCTCTATCAGTAGTTCGTTCTTTACCTGCTAAAAGGTTTAAAAACCCTGCATCTACCAAATAATATTTTTCTTGTGTAGCTAATTGTTTTTTGCCTTTTAAATCGAAACGGTTTACTTTATAGAATACAAAACTTGCTACCAAATATTCCAAATATTTCTCTACCGTTGCGTGATGTATGCTTTGGCCATCTTGCTTAAGTGTTTTTGAAATATTACTTGGTGAAAGCGCACTGCCAACATTAGAAGCTACAAATTTCACAATATTGCTAAATGCCCGCTTATCATTTATTTGGTAACGTTGTGTAATATCTTTTTCGATGATAGAAGCATAAATTGCTTCTAAATATTCGTAGATTTTATCAAAGCCGCTTTCTCGTAATTCCACACCTTTAGGCAATGATGTTTCGTTTACATAATCAAAAAACAATGCTTCATAATTGAGGTATTTATTGTCAGTATCAATGCCACGCGCTATCAAATATTCTTTGAACGAAAATGGCAAAATAGAAATTTCGATGTAGCGGCCACTTAATAAAGTTGCCAGCTCGCTACTTAATAAAAATGCATTTGAGCCAGTAATGTAAACATCTGTATTTTTGGTAGCAAAAAGCCCATCTACCAATTTTTCAAAAAACGGAATATTTTGTACTTCATCTAAAAAAATATAATTTTTTTTATCAATCTGTAACTTCTTTTTTATTCCAAAATAAATATCATCCCATGTTTTGTTTAAGTAATTTTCTGGTAATTCAAAATTATAGAATTGTATTTGCTTTTTGCCGATACCTTGTTTCAAAAATAGTTCGCGGCATAATTCTAATAATGTGCTTTTACCACACCTTCGTATACCACTCACTACTTTTATAAGGTTTTTGTCTTTATAAAACAGTAGTTTAGCTAAATATTCTTTTCGATTAGTGTAGTTATTCATAAATCAAATATAGTGATAAATTATCAAAATTTGTATATTTTGCAAGTTTTGATAATTTAATTAATTTTCGATTGATAATTTTGCTCGTTTACAAGCTTATATTTGTACAACTACCGCAACTCTTATCCACGATAAAAAATATTACCGCTCAGATATTGGTAAAGATTTAATGAATTGGGGGAAGTAATTAATTGAAATCTTTACACCTGTCAGGTTTATATTCTATTTGCTAAAAACCTGACAGGTGTTACACTAAGTTAAAACGAAATTGGTAGTTTCTAAAACTCCTACGATAGAAATTAAAACCTGTACTAAAAGAGTTAAAACACTATATAAAAAAATAAAACTATTAAGCTAAAATGTAAAAGTACTATTGAAGTACTTAAAAATGACTTTTTACTAATTTCTAAAAATAAAATCTCAACATATTTTCTGCTTCAGAAATTCCCATCTTAAGTGCTTTCTCCCAATCTCTCCTTGCTTCTTCATCACGTTTCACAGCATAATATGCACCACCTCTATTATAATAATATTTCCCATAATTGGGGTTTAAAATAATTGCATGTGTATAATCATCAATGGCAATCTCAAAATCATCTTTAGAATGCCAAAGACAAGCTCTGTTGTTAAAATACTTACTATCTTTTTTTAAATCAATTGCTTTATTATAATAAACTAAAGCTTTATATGTTTCTTTATCTTTAAAATAGTTTTCTGCTTTTTCAAAATGCAATTCTGCTAGTTCTGCACTCGACATTTTAATTAAATTTTCTATGTCCTGCTTTAATTTTGCCGATAAATTATTATCAAGCTTTGCATAACCAATTAATTCAATAGCTTCTTTATGTTTTTCAATGGGCAATTTATCTAGCTTTAATTTATCTAATAATTGATTGTGTGAGTTTTTAGTTTTTTCTGGCTTAATTATTTTGAATATAGCAAATACAATAAATCCGACAAGGATAATGATAAAAAAATTAGGCATAATTCCTTAAAATACTAAACGGTTAATAAACTAATCATATTTATATTGTGCAATTATTTTACACCTTTTCCTATAATACTATTTGCATTGGAGGTAGATAGATTTACTTTTTCGCTTCTTAAAAAAGCCTTGCGTTCCGAATCCCAAAAGTAGTAAATGTAGCAATGTGACTTATCAGATACCATAGTAATTAATAATGGATAGCTATCCATATCAAAAATTAAATAGTTATGGCTGCTAACTTCTTCCTTAGTAATTTGATCTGTAATAGTTCCAGAATATTCTTTTTCAATTTTATATGTCATCTTAAATAATCTAGGGTCATCATTTTCTAATTGCCAGCCTATTTCAATTATACTATCACGACTATTGATTGTTATTGTGCGAGTTTGATTAATAATGGTATCAAATATTTTGTTTGTAAAATCAGTATTTGTATTAGCATAGGCTCTTACTTTACCTAAATACATTTCTGTTATTTTATTTTGTGCCGTTATACTAAAAGATAGCATTAATAATATTACAATTGTTTTCATGACTTTTTGACATTAAATTGTGAAATAGACTGTTTTGCTTGCTATAAAAACTTGATAAGCAAATTCTTTAGACATATTGCCGTAGGTTTTACTAACTATTGCAAAACTCACATCTGTCCAATAATCACTATTAGCTT
>JBBIUW010000117.1:0-7405 GCA_037440045.1 Sphingobacteriaceae bacterium | reverse complement strand
ATTTTTGGAGAATTTTCAGGCCAAAAAATGAAAGGAATAATCGGAGTAGTTGGTCCTAAACGGATATATTACGAGGAGATTATTCCTCAAATAAAATATATAACGAAAAGTGGTATTCATTATACTTTAAATTTTGGGGTAGCAGAAAATCAATTAATATCAATGCAATACACAAAAAATTATTATGTGCCATATAACATTCTCAGTCGATAAAAATGCTGATGGAACCGAGAAATTTGCTATTCTTTATGGATATCCAAATGCACCAGTGGATAGTAAAACAAATGAGGAAAAACAGGAATACATGAGGCTACCCACGCTTTAGGGGAAAAGGGAGAGGAGAAGCCACGTGAAAACGAAAAAGTATATCAAAAAGAAGATAGTGAGAAAAAAAATTAAATACTTATTGACATGCATTTGTATATGTGTCGTTTTTGTTATTTCTGCTCAAAACAAAAATAAAATACCGTTTACTTCGCATAAGGCGGAGAGAAAGTTGAAAGTCAATCAATTAGATAGTATAATCGTTTTATTAGTTGATACCGCTAGTAACTTTGGTGTTTATAAGATATTATATTATGATAAAGACAATAAAAAACGTGGTTTAAATTTTTTGTTTGTTGATGGCCATTTTTATAAAGAAATATATTATTACAACGGAATAAATCGATATTATAACAAAGGTTATTATCATTTAAAAAAATACCTCGACTCAACTAAGCTTATGAAAGTTGATAGCTATTTTTTGGAACGTTACCCTCCTAAAATTTGATTTTATTTATCATTTAAAAGGAATTTATTTAATAATAGTTGGCAATTGATTACTTAGACTTACCACAAGAGTAGACAGATGCAGTTAAAAACCTACTCGTAAAAAATACAAAATTGATGCGTCAAGAATAAACGCAACAACTGGCTCAAATAATCCAAATAGTACAATGAGTGTTTCATCAAAAATTAATGATAAAAAGTAAGTGAAGTTTTTTAGTTTAATATTGTTATTTCAGCTCTGTTACTTGTTTAATCAGGCTAATACCCCAGTAGATTCAATATTTTCAAATAAATCCATTGCCAAGCATGATAAAATAATGCTATTTGAAAAGCGTTATTTTATACATATTTATACTGAGATTTTAAATACAGATACAGTAATAAATGTTGTTTATGGAAAATATATTCAAAAAAGAGATACTATTTATTTCACACCGCCGGACTCTACAGAAACTCCGAATAAATATTTTTGTTATTGCAAAACAAAATTCGATGTCAAAAAAGATTTCAAGTTGTACAACAAAAAAAATAAATCGGTTCCACCTGATGACTTTGAGTTAATTTACAAAAAAATGTTTGGTAAACTTCCTCCGAATTACAATCAGGTTACACTTTTTCGTTCAGAAAAAGCTATAAAAAGAAAAAATATTATAGAGTTCTTTGAAAAGGGTACGGTGTATTCTTTAACTAAATAGAAATTAAAAGTGTTTGTTGAAGTAAGTGTAATACTGAGCCTAAACTAAAAGTTACCAAATTTTAATTTGATGTTTTATCAATCGTTTTTCTTCGTCTGTTAATCCTTCTAGTTCTACAGAGACTCTTTCGTATTTTTTTAATGTGGAAACGTTATCAGTTAATTGTTTATAAGATAATACATTTTGAAAATAAACTTTTTTTAAATTTTTAAAGTTATTTAAAAGATGAATACTTGTAACGGAAAGATTTAACGATAAACTTTTTAGATTGCTTATCCCAAATAAGCAATCTAAGCTATCTAGAATTTTTGGTAATTTGGTTTCAATAGCTATCTCTTCTAATTTTTTCATCCCACAAATTATTTTAGTATCGAAAGTTTTACTCTGGCAGAATAGTGCTAAAAAAGTCAATGATTTAAATTCCGAAATTGTTGAATCAACTTTATATTTCCCACTTTCTATTAATAATTCCTTAAGAGATTCTTTGGATATGAAATTTGGGAGTTGAATTAACTCTGGAGCTATAAATTCACACTTTTCTAATTCAACTACCTTCCTTTTATAAAAAGGAAACACCTTCCTTTTTGGACTGACAAAAACAATTTTTTTAAAATGAAGCCTGCTTAGTTTAGCTATATCTTTTATTAAGCCTTTAGTTTCGTTTACTTGTATTTCCTCAAATACATAATTAGTATCTAAGGCCTGTAACTCTTTTGAAGTTGTTACTTCTACAATCTCTAAAGAATCAGGAGTTGTGAAACTTGTTGTTAAATTTAGTACGGATGCTATAAGGATTGAAACAATCATTTTTAATGAGTTTTAAAATATTCACTGACTTCACTTTTTGCTTTAGCTCCATGTACACAGTTAAATGGTATTGAATTAGAATATTTACCCGCTCCGCTGCATTTGCAATGCTGCGGCAACTGAAATTGCGATTTATTGGCAAATGTCATACATTAGCTATTACTTTAAGTAAAGTTAATGAAACAAGGTCAAAAACAAAATATAAAAACGGATAGAGCTTATTTTTTGACACTCACTGTTGTAAACTGGATCGATGTGTTTACAAGAAAGAATCACCGTGATGCCATTATCAATTCTTTAAAATATTGCCAAAAAGAAAAAGGCTTAGTTGTTTTTGCTTACTGTATCATGAGTAATCATATTCATATGATTGCAAATACGGATGAACCATTTTTATTAAAAGATACAATAAGAGATTTTAAAAAGTTTACTTCTAAAAAGATTATTGACCAAATACTAAACGAACCTGAAAGTAGAAAAGAGTGGATGCTTAAATTATTTGAAGAAGAAGCCGAACCTAGTAAACGCCATAAGTATTATAAATTTTGGCAAGAAGGAAACCATGCTATTGAGTTATATAGCGAGAAATTTGTTTGGGATAAGATAAATTACATACACAACAACCCAGTTGAAGCTGGTTTTGTTAAACAAGCTCATGAATGGGTATATTCATCGGCAAGTAATTATCAAGAAATGGAAAGTATCATAGAAGTTGAACAAATAAGTCAACTATTAATTACTTATTAAAAAAGGTTCCGCAGCATTGCAAATGCAGCGGAGCGGGGTTAGTGTTTATCCTGCTACGAATCATTATGCCATTTATCGCAATTTTAAAATAGTTATTTTTTAATTAAATATACCTTTATATTTCCTGTAGTATTTGCTTTGCCTAAAAGTATAAGTGTATCGTTTACCAAAGTATATTCGCCAGATTGATTAGCCAATGCACTAACTATTGGAAGATATAAATCTGTATCATTTAAATAAGTGTATTTTTCAATATTGTTTAATCTTACTTTATATTCATCATTTTTAAGAACAATCTCACCTGTTTTCACTTGGCAATAATACTTTGTGAAATTTCCTTTTACGTCTGTTGTCAATTGGACTTTATACGAATTTTTCTTTTTACAATATTTAGAAAAATTTAAAATAAAGTCAGGTTTACCAGAAAAATCAGCCCAGATTATCTCTTTACCAGTTGCAAATGTATTTATTGATAAAATTCTCCAATTTGTGTTTTCTAAAACACCTAAACCCTTTTCTATGCCAGCAAACTTGAAAGATAGAATTAATAGCAGAATAGAAAATAAGTATACATATCTAATCATTTTATTCATATAATTGTTAATAGTTATTTGAAATAATAAACATAAAAAAAAGCTACTTTTTGTTTAACAGAGGTTTTTCTCCTGTTAAAACCCAGCTAAAAAACTTTCCAACTGTTTGAAAAAAACCTTCATAATAATTAGTCAGTTTTTCATCTTTATTTCCGGTATTTTCTATTGTTTTATCCCAATTATGTCGTTTCAGATATCGATATACCGCACCAGGATTCATTGAATTAAACCAATTTAATAAAACATTTCCTTTTATAATACCAGCATTAGTAAGCATACTAAAGGCATGACTAGCACATCTTTTTCCGAAAAATGCATAATCAGGAACGCCATTTTCGCCTGTTGTACCATGAGGAGCATTCTTCATTTTTATATAAGCATTATATAGTTTTTCATACTCTTCTTCGCTTACTGTCGTAGAAAAAAGAGTTGTGTTTGGATTATGTAAAAAAAACTGACATATCATTAAATGTTTGATTTTTATTTCCAGAAATATACCCTCCGGGATTTTTCTTATGAGGGAATAAATGAGTAGGTCCTGAAAATGAAAAATAAGCATCATCAAATACAACTACAACGTGACCTCCAAATGGTCCTCCTTCTTGCCCATTCGAACCATGGTTAATTTGGACAGAAATAACACGAGGAGTATGTTTTTTATCTTTTTGTTTTTCAGTTGGTTGTTTATCTGAAGGTGTACTTTCAGGATTACCTTTATCTTTTCTATTTTCTTTTCGTTTTTCTCTTCTTTCCTCTCTTCTCTCTCTTCTTTCCTGTCTTCGTTTTCTTCTTTCCCCTTTTCTTACATGCTTTCTTGTACTATGGTTTCCTTTTATCCTTTCTTTATCTCTACCGCCTTTTTTTAAACCAAGTATATCACTGTAAAAAATTGGATTATTTCCAAAACAAGCATAAGGACTTTCCCACTCTTGAACAATTGGATCTGTTTCCCAACGTCTACCTGTTCTACTATCATACTCCCAATACTCGGCACTAAGTGCTCCAATAAAGATATCGTTATCTTTCTCTTGGCCGTTATGTGAGTAGCGGTATTTGTCGTCAATGCCTCCCGGTGCTGGTGTTGTGCGCCCCGGAAGCGCCATGCCAAACGTAGCCTAACGGCTTTTTTAATATAGCCCTACAACAGTAAGGCATTTCAAAGAACTTTTTGTGCGTTTTTTTTGTGCGTTTTTTGTAAAAATAAAATACTATTTAGTCTTCACTTCTTTAATCAAAGTACTTTCTTGCATGACTCTAAAAGCAGTTCTTCTATTTTTTTGATGAGCAGCTTCAAACTCTGGGCTCTTAGGAACTAATTTGGCAATTTCAGCATCACTAATTAAAGGTTTCTTTTCGCCATATCCAGTTGGTAATAAACGTTCTTTAGCAATACCTTTACTAATTAAATAATCAACACAAGATTGCGCGCGCGCTTGAGATAAAATCAAATTTGCTTTATCACTACCACGTGTGTCGGTATGTGCATTGATTTCAATACTAAAGTTGTCGTTTAATATTAGGTAATCATAAATTTTATCTAATATTTCCATTGATCTTGGTCGTAATGTAGCTTTATTTAAATCGTATTCAATCCCTTCAATAACTACATCTTCGCCTGGTATCACATCTAATACAAAATCCTGTACTAAGTGTGTTGTTTCTGTTAAGCCTTTTGTTGATGCACTTGCGGCACTCGCTTGATAGCTTTTCTTTTGAGCTTTAATAAAGTATTGCTTGTTTTCTTTTAGTGGCGTAAAGTAGTGCCCCTTATCATCTGTAATTAAAAATAAAGGTTCTTCATCGTTAGCCACATCTTTAATAGTAATTAAAGAACTTACAATAGGTTCGCCTGTAGCATAATCAGTTACTGTACCATTTAAATCAAAATAAATAGGTTCATTCTCAAATTCATAAATGTCGTAACAATTTCCATCAGGGCAATCTTCTCTATCACTCGAAAAATACCCTTTAGTTTGTATTCTGTCTAAAATAAAATAAGCATCATCTTTACTTGAGTTAATAGGTGTGCCTAAATTTTTTGGAGCAGCATATATAGAGTCGTCGGTGTTTAATGAACTTTTAAAAATATCTAAACCTCCAATACCTGTATGTCCGTTTGAACTGAAAAATAAAGTATTTGAAATGGTATGGTAAAAAGGCGTTACTTCATCTCTGGCAGTATTAATGGTTGGACCTAAATTTTTTGCTTCTCCAGTTAAACCGTTTTCATCAATATTACACATATACAAATCAAACCCGCCAAATCCTCCAGGTCGGTTTGATGAGAAAAATAATTTTGTTCCATCAAACGATACATAAGGTTGCATAGCTCTGTAACCTTGCTTATTAACGGTTTCACTTAATTTATAAGATTCGAAAAATAAACCGTCTTTCATCTTTGCCATATAAATGTAAGATTCATTTCTATTGGCATCACTCCAGCGAGTATAAAACATAATCTCATCAGAAGAAATAACACTTGACGCTTCATGTAACCCAGTATTAACTGGTCTGCCAAAATTTACAGGTTTCATCCAGCCAGTATCTTTTAATTCGGTGTAATACAAATCACATAAATATCTAGAGTCTTGTTTTTCTGGATTTAAAATAACACCACCTTTACGAGCACTGGTAAATAAAATTTTAGTAGAGCTATTCCAATACATAGGCGCAAAATTTGAAGTGCCCACATTGAAAACAGTAGTGTCCATTTTACGGACAATAATTAATTTTTTGATGCTATTAGTGTCTAACGCGAAGTAACACGAACTAATACCTTTTTGTACTAATTTTTTTAAGGAGTCATTTTTTGATGTTTCTAAAAGCTTTTCTAAAACAGTCATTGATTGACTATAGTCTTTTATATTTATTAAAGACATGGCATAATAATACACATCTTCGGGATACGAATGATTCTCTACTACTATTTTATAATACTTAACAGCATTATTATAATCAAAATTTAGGCGGTAAGCTGTTGCCATTTGATGATTTAAATAATCTGTTTTGGAAATAGTTTTTGTTACAGTACTATTATGAGAAGTGTCTTTTTTAAATTCTTTCGTTTTTAAATTTACTAATTGAACTTCATAGGGTAATACCAATTCTTTCAAAACAGTTGTGTCATCTAGTACTTTTTTATAGTAATCAATGGCTGTAATATAATCACGATTGTTAAAAGCCTCGTCGCCATATTTTAGCCACATGCGTTTAGATTGTCCAAAAATTTGAATGGTTGCAAGAAGTAATGTTGCAAATAATAGTTTTTTCATAAATTTTATAATCTTGGACAGTGACGTAGTTCTTTAGATTTAGATTTTTTACCCATATACGTAAAAGATATTTCGAAGGCTCCTCTGTATTTTGAAGCATCTTTTAAACTGGATGTGTTTGCATCATAAGCAAATTTAGCAATGTAGTTGTTTTTTCGTGCGCCTACATAAACAACAGCTGCATCTTTATTTCTATAATTTGCACCTGCTAATAAATAAAATTCTTGCTCTTTAAAAAAGTAACCGATATCAACAGAATATAATTGTTCTGTTGCGTTTTTTTGCATCATTACTAATACTTTAGGTAATACATAAAACAATTCAGTTACATTTATTCTAAGTCCTGCATGGATGTAATGTCTTATTGGTAATTTATTGCTCGATTGATAAAAGGTTTCTTTTTGTTGTGTTAGGTTAAATGCAGAATAACCAACAAATGGATTTAAACGAGATTGTTGTTTCGCATTGTAATACATAAAACCCGCATTAACTTGCTCCGATACAAATGATTGGCGGTTAA
>JBBIUW010000116.1:0-7417 GCA_037440045.1 Sphingobacteriaceae bacterium | reverse complement strand
TCAATTCACATTCTATTTTATGTTAGTAATTATCTTCATAGAATTAGTTGTTTTGGGATTAATCATTTATCAATTCAATTTCTTAGTTAAAACTCAAACAGTTGTCGAAACTTCAACTAAGTCAAAAATAGCGGAGTCTAAAATTATGATGAGCTTAACAGATGCAGTTGCAGTAGAAGAAGAAGATAGCATCTTGTTAGACCATGATTATGATGGCATTAAAGAGTTAGATAATAATTTGCCGCCTTGGTGGAAATATGGTTTCTATTTAACTATTGTGGTTGCAGTTGTTTATTTATTCAACTTCCACGTTCTAGGAACTGGTGATTTGCAAGGTAAAGAGTACGAAAAAGAAATGGCTAAAGCTAAATTAGAAGTTGAAGAGTATATGAAAACTTCAGCTAATAATGTGGACGAAAACTCTGTGAAATTATTAACTGAAGCTTCTGATATTGCTGTAGGTAAAGATGTTTTTGTTTCAAACTGTGCTGCATGTCACGGACAATTAGGTGAGGGTACTGTAGGTCCTAACTTTACAGATGAGTATTGGATTCATGGAGGAAGTGTACAAGATATTTTTAAATCAATTAAATATGGTTGGGTTGAAAAAGGTATGAAATCTTGGAAAGAAGATTTATCTCCAATGCAAATTGCTCAAGTTGCTTCTTATATTAAATCTTTAAAAGGAACTAATCCTCCAAATGCAAAAGCACCTCAAGGTGATTTGTACACTGAAGGTGGAGCTACACCTGGAAATGATTCAACAGTTGTTGCTGGAGATAGTTTAAATATTCAAATAAAAGCTGATAGTTTAAAAGCTGCTACTACTGTTTCAGCCACAAAGAAGTAATTTTTGATCTTTTGTGATAAGTCTGTATATTATCATGTTTAAATACTGCAATTAATAATGGATACTCAAGGAAATAAACAAAGCGATAAACACAGCGAATCATTTAGAGATAGTATTGCTACAATTACAGAAGAAGGGAAAAGGGCCTACGTTTATCCAACAAAGCCTTCTGGAAAATACTATGATTTAAGAACCTATTTTACATGGTTTTATTTAATAGTATTTTTCACTGTCCCCTTTATAAAATATAATGGAGAACCATTATTTTTATTTAATGTTCCCGAGAAAAAATTCATCTTATTTGGCTCTATTTTTTGGGCTCAGGATTTTTTCATCTTTGGTTTAGGAATGTTGATTTTTATTGTATTTATTGCGCTTTTCACTGTTGTGTTTGGTAGATTGTTTTGCGGATGGGCTTGTCCGCAAACTATTTTTATGGAAATGATATTCCGTAAAATTGAGTATTGGATTGATGGTGATGCTAATTATCAAAAAGCCTTGAAAAAAGCTCCGTGGAATGCTGATAAAATTAAAAAACGAGTATTAAAATTTTTGGCATTTTACGGTGTATCTTTTGTTATTGTTCTTACACTTTTAAGTTACGTAATTAGTGTAGATCATGTTTTTAGTATCCTCAGCAATATTGGAGATAGATTTGGATCATTTTTCGGAATTATTTTGTTTACCACGGTTTTCTTTTTTGTGTATTGGTGGTTTAGAGAACAAGTTTGTTTAATTGTATGTCCTTATGGAAGAATGCAAGGGGTTTTGTTAGATAAAAATTCAATAGTTGTAGCTTATGATTATGTGAGGGGAGAGAATCGTCATCATTTTAAAAAGAATGAGGTAAGAACTGGTGGAGACTGCATTGATTGTAATTTATGTGTTAAGGTTTGCCCTACTGGTATTGATATCAGAAATGGAACTCAGTTAGAATGCGTAAGTTGTACAGCCTGTATTGATGCTTGCGATCATATGATGGAAAGTGTTGGTATGGAAAAGGGCTTAATACGTTACGATTCAGAAAATGGAATTAAGAATAAAGTAAAGCTTGCTTTTACAAATAGAATGAAAGCATATTCAGCTGTTTTATTAGTTCTAATAGGAGTAGAAACAACGTTATTAGTTACTCGTTCTGACTTTGATGCGACAATATTAAGAGCTAAAGGAATGTTGTATCAAGAACAACCAAATAATCAGTTAAGTAATTTATTTACAATAAAATTAGTTAATAAAACACGTGAAGAAATGCCAGTAGATTTAAAAGTAGAGAATTTTAAAGACTACAAATTACAGTTAGTTGGTAAGGATATCAGAGTTAAACCAGAAGGTATTTCAAATGGAGAGTTTTTCGTTTATTTAAATAAATCTGATTTAAAAGAAAGAAAAGTAAAATTAGAAATTGGAATTTACTCTAACGGTAAAAAAATAAAAACTGTAAAAACCAATTTCTTAGGCCCTATTAAGTTTAATAATCATTAAAATTAAATATCATGAATTTTGGAGGAAAAATAGTTATTCTATATTTAAGCTTTGTTGCTTTAATACTAACGTTAGTGTTTAATTGCTATAGTATGGATGTAGATTTAGTTAGCAAAGATTACTACGCGCAAGAAATTAATTTTCAGCAAAAAATTAATGCCACGAATAATGAAAAAGATTTGAAATCTAGTATTACACATGAAATAAACGGTAAATCAATTGTTCTTCATATAGATTCTGCTTTATTAAGTAATGATTTTAAAGGTACAGTTACCTTTTTCAGACCATCAGATTCAAAAAAGGATGTGTCTTATAAAATGAATTTTTCTAATAATGAACAAGTGATTGATGCAAAAGATTTAATCCATGGGGCTTATAAATTACAATTATCATGGACAAGTAATCAAAAAAATTACTTTAAAGAAGAAGTGATTTTTATAAATTAAAAAAAATGGAATTAGTAATCGCCGCCATATCATTAGGACTCTTAGGTAGTTTCCATTGTATTGGTATGTGCGGACCTATTGCATTAGCACTCCCTGTTCACCAGTATTCTCCTTTAAAAAAATATTTAGGAATATTTTTATATAATTTGGGAAGAGTAACTACGTATACTTTTCTGGGTGTTTTGTTTGGGTTGTTAGGTCAGTCTTTTTTCTTAGGAGGATTTCAGCAAATACTTTCTATTACAATAGGAGTGTTACTTTTATTGTCGGTAGTTCTTACAAATGTAAAAGCATTAAACACAGCAAAAGGATTAGGGTTTATTTATTCAATTATAAATTCTGTAAAGTTACAATTAGGAAATTTATTTAATAAAAAAGGATTACATTTTTTATTCTTCATTGGTTTATTAAATGGTTTATTACCATGTGGCTTAGTTTATCTTGGTATAGCTGGAGCTATTGCAACTGGTCATTACATAAAAGGCGCTGAGTTTATGTTTTATTTTGGTATTGGTACTGTTCCTGTAATGTATACTGTTGCTTTTTTAGGACAATTCATTACTTTAAAGTACCGAAATCATATTCGTCAGGCAATGCCATATGTGGTTTCTGCAATGGCTGTTTTACTTATAGTGAGAGGCTTAAATTTAGGCATTCCATATTTAAGCCCCCAATTCGAAAAAGAAACTAATAAGGTTTCGTGTTGTGAAAAACCACAAGTAGGTAAGCCTATTATAAAATGTTCACCAAAAAAATGTCATTAATTTTAATAAAATGTTCTGGGAAAAATATTCATACTCGTTAATTAAACGTAAAGTATTTGACGCTTTAAGTAAGAATACAAATTATAGAACCGAAAATATTTTAGGTATACCTGGAACTTTTCTAGATACAGATATTTTTTATGATGATGCACCTTTTTTAAAAGAGGCTCCGTTTTTATCAACTTTAATAGCAAATCCCAATCATATTGGAGTTCATACATTAGGAGATGAACATGAAGATTTTTTTTCAGGCACACATGAAATTGAAAAAGATTTAATTAAAATTTGTGCTGAAGAAATTTTTGGAGCAGAACCTTTTTCTTATGATGGTTATGTAGCAAGCGGAGGAACTGAAGCAAATATTGAAGCTATTTGGATTTACAGGAATTTTTATTTGCAAGAATATAAAGCTAAAATGAAAGAAATAGCTGTTGTATATTCGTCCGATACACATTACTCTATACCAAAAGCATTAGATTTGTTGCATTTAAAAGGCATTGAGGTTAATGTAGATTTTGTAACGAGAGAAATTTTAATTAAAGAATTTGAACAAAAAATTCAACAAGCTTTAGAAAATGGTATTAAATATTTTATTATAAATATTAATATGTCCACTACTATGTTTGGTTCTGTAGATGATATTGATAGGATAACAAATTTTTTAAATTTAATTCACGTAAATTATAAATTACATGTTGATGGGGCTTATGGAGGATTTATACTTCCTTTTATAAATTCCAACACTTCTTTTTCATTTAAAAATAAAAATATCTCATCATTTTCTATAGACGGACACAAAATGTTACAGGCTCCATATGGTACTGGTATATTTTTGATTCGAAAAGAGTTTATGCAATATGTTTGCACAAATGAAGCTGGCTACGTAAAGGGAAAAGATTACACTTTGTGCGGTAGTCGTTCTGGAGCTAATGCCGTTTGTGTGTGGATGATATTGCGCATTCATGGTTCTGTTGGTTGGACAGTGAAAATGAAGCAGTTGGTAGATAAGGCAAGCTCTATTTCAGAAACGTTAACTGAATGGGGAATCAAGCATTACCGCCATCCTGATTTAAATATTGTTACAATAGATGCTCATTATATTAGCCCTGAGTTAGCTCATAAATATCATTTAGTTCCTGATAGTCATGATGAGTTACCTAAATGGTACAAAATTGTGGTGATGCCTCATGTGAAATCTGGAATTATTGATAATTTTTTATCTGAATTAAAAAACGAGCAATAGTTTTTAATTTCCCAATGTTTTTTGTCAAAAATACAACTGATAAATGTCAGTTTTTCTGTTGTGTATTCAAAGTACTTTTGATATCACTATGGATTTAGTTTCAAAATATAATATACAGGCACCTCGTTATACGAGTTATCCAACGGTTCCTTATTGGGATAATAATGTGAATGAAGAAAAATGGATTGAGCATATCAAAAATGCTTTCATTAAATATAATACAGATGGCATCAGTTTATATATTCATTTACCTTATTGCGAGAGTTTATGTACTTATTGCGCTTGTAATACACGCATTACAGTTAATCATAAGGTTGAGATGCCATATATTGAAACTTTATTAAAAGAGTGGCAATTATATTTAAATCAGTTTCAAGGAAAACCCTTAATTAAAGAAATACATTTAGGAGGCGGAACTCCCACTTTTTTTGCGCCTGAAAATTTATCTTTTTTATTAAAATCTATTTTAGATACAGTTGATGTTGCAAAAGATTATGATTTTAGTTTCGAGGGACACCCTGGTAATACAACCAAAGAACATTTACAAGCACTTTATGATTTAGGATTCAAGCGTGTAAGTTTTGGTATTCAAGACTTTGACGAAAAAGTTCAAGATACTATTAATCGTTATCAAACTTTTGATGAAGTAAATCAAGTGGTTAAAGATGCTCGAGAAATAGGGTATACCTCTATTAACTTTGATTTAGTTTATGGTTTACCTTACCAGACTGTAGAATCCATAAAAGATACTATTACAAAAATTATTTCTTTAAAACCTGAACGTATTGCTTTTTATAGTTATGCTCATGTGCCTTGGTTAAAACCAGGTCAAAGAAAATATTCAGAAAAAGATTTACCCGCAGATTCATATAAGCGTAGTTTATACGAAGCAGGAAAAGAATTATTTATAGCAGCTAATTATTCTGACATAGGCATGGATCATTTTGCGTTACCAAATGATACGTTGTTTGATTCGTTTGCTAAAGGTGAACTACATCGTAATTTCATGGGGTATACCACTAATACAACAAAGTTACTTGTTGGCCTTGGCTGTTCTTCGATTAGTGATACGTGGGATGGATTTGCTCAAAATATTAAAACGGTTGAAGAATATCAAAAATCAGTAAACGAAGGTCATTTCCCTATTTTTAAAGGACATTCTTTAACACATGAAGATCTAATCATTCGTCAGCATATTTTAGATTTAATGTGTAAGCATGAGACAGATGTTGATGATTATTATACTGATGCTAAAAATAAATTTGATGAATTTATAAACGATGGATTAATAGAGGTTACGTCCGATAAGATATTGATTAAAGATTCAGGAAAATTATTTTTACGAAATGTATGTTTGTCTTACGATAAACGTTATTGGAAAAAAATTCCTGAAGGAAATGTGTTTAGTACTACTGCATGATGTTGAAAATGAAAGAGGATATAAAGAATATTGATGATATAAAATTAGTTGTAAATACATTTTACAATCGAATTCAAAAAAATGACATATTAGGACCAATTTTCGAAGAAAGAATTGGAGGACGTTGGGAACAACATTTAGAAAAAATGTATCGTTTTTGGCAAACCATATTATTTGATGAACATACATACAGTGGTGCACCATTTCCACCTCACGCAACCATGCCCATAGATGAAAGTCACTTTATAATTTGGGTACAAAACTGGACAGGAACAGTTGACGAATTTTTTGCAGGACCAATAGCTGAAGAAGCTAAAAAACGTGGTACTCTGATGGCAGCCATTTTTAATTCCAAATTAGAATTTTTCAAGCAAAACGGTTTGTAATATATTTATTTATCAATACTGATAAAAATCATATTTTTTTAAGTGTAATTTATTTGTAAATTAGTTCAAATTGATTATCAAAAAATATGATTTTAAAAGATGACCATTGGGAAGAACTTTATGTATTTGCTAAAGACTTAGCAGATCATAAGGTTGGCTTTGAGGAAATTGAAAAACAACTTTCTGCTAAAACTGACGATCCTCTTACGCGAGCAGAAATCATAAAACAAATCAAAAAAGTTCAATATGCAGTTCATCGTAAAAATGGATTAACTAAAATTGGATTTGGTGCTTTGTTTTTAGTCATTGGCTTTTTAATAACTTGTATTAATTTTCATTCAAATCAATCTTTTACGATTGTTATGTATAGCACAAGCACAATTGGCTTATTGCTTATCTTTTGGGGGCTGTACGAAATCATAGGTTAAATATTCTGATAATAATCACCCTATTAGATTGACGTAAGTCATGTGATTTGGTGCATAGTTGACATAGATTTACAAATAAAAATCTAACTATGCATAACGAACATTCTGATACTCATTTTCAATTAAGAATTGATAATGGTGAGCACATTGAACCTAAGGATTATATGCCTGAGGGTTATCGTAAACATTTAATTCGTCAAATGTCACAGCATGCGCATTCTGAAGTGATAGGCATGCAACCAGAGGGTAATTGGATTACTCGCGCCCCAAGTTTAAGAGCAAAGCAAATTTTGTTAGCTAAAATTCAAGATGAAGGAGGGCATGGTTTGTATTTATACAGTGCTGTTGAAACACTTGGTGTATCTAGGACTGAATTGATTGAACAATTACAAACAGGT
>JBBIUW010000115.1:0-7438 GCA_037440045.1 Sphingobacteriaceae bacterium | reverse complement strand
ATTGAAAATATCTCTGATGCTCAAGTTATAGATGCGGTGAATTCATTAAATACGGATTTCGCAAAACTTAATGCGGATACAGCAAATACCTTAGCAATCTTTCAACCGATAGCCTCTTCCGTTTCTATTAGATTTGAATTAGCAAAAAAAGACCCTAATGGAATTTGCACAAGTGGTATTGTTCGTCATTTTGATACGGATGCAAACTGGGACGATCAATCTCCTACCCTATATCAATATACTTGGGACCCAAGTATGTATTTAAATATATATGTAGTAAAAAGCATTACGATGAGCAGTGGCTTTAGTGCTGCTGGCTACACTTATCTTCCAGGTTCTTGGAGTTTTGGTGCACCAGAAGATGCGATTGTTATGTTACATTCATACACTGGTACTATTGGCACATCTATTCCTTTTCATAAACATGTATTAACACACGAAGTTGGACATTGGTTAGATTTATTACATGTATTTGGATGGAATTCGTGTGGTGTTGATTGTAATAACGATGATTTTGTAAACGATACTCCTAACACGCCTGGTTATTTAAGTTGCCCATCTGTATTTGATAATTGTACACCAGGTGTACCAGAAAATTATCAAAATTTCATGGACTATTCCTATTGTAGTACAATGTTTACTAACGACCAAGCTTTTAGAATGGAAAGTGCCGTTCAATCAGGCATGGTGGGGCGAAATAATTTAGGTTCTGTCAGCAATTTATCTGCAACGGGCATAAACCCTGTTGTTCCATGTGCACCGTATGCTATGTTTAGTGCTGATAAACAAATTATTTGTGCTGGACAATCTATTACTTTTACCGACCAAAGCAATACAGGCGTTCCTACAAGTTGGAACTGGATATTTGCAGGAGGAACACCAAGTTTATCGAGCGTTCAAAATCCTACAATTACCTATAATACTCCTGGAACTTATTCCGTGCAATTAATTTCTGGAAATAGTGTTGGAAATTCTGCTCCCGAAATAAAAACTGGATATATCACTGTTTTTGGTTCTCCTTCAACCGTAAATCTTATAGAAGGGTTTGAAACAGCAACATTACCAAATTCAACATGGACTGTAAAAAACACCTCTGCCACTAATACTAATTGGCAACAAACAAGTTTTTCTGCCGCAACTGGAAGCAAGAGTGCTTTTGTAAGTGAAAATGCTGGACCTGCCGCCACTATTGATTTAATATCGCCTACATTTGATATCAGCGCAATGGGCAATGTGGTATTTTCATATAAATGGGCAGCTGCCGAAAGAGATTTAAGTACAACAAACTCATGTGATGTATTTAATGTATCTGTTTCTACAAACTGCGGCGTTAGCTGGTCACCAAAAATCATCAAAAATATTCGTTCATCTACTTCTGGAGTTAGCGGAGTTGTGAATGGAAATTTCATCCCAACATCATCACAATTCAATCAGGAATTTATTAGTCTTTCTTCTGTTGCAACATCGCCAAATGTTTTATTTAGATTTAGATTAACTACAGAAACAGGCTTATCAAATAATTTTTATCTAGATGATATTAATATTGCAACAGTTACAAATATTACCAATAATACAACATCCATTTCAAACTTATTTATTTTTCCTAATCCAAGCAATGAAACACTATTTATTCATTTTGATTTAGGCGAACAAAAAGATATACAAATAACACTGAATGATGTATTAGGGAAAACAATTAAATCCGTTACAAACAAAAACTATACTCAAGGAAACCAGCAATTAGCAATACCCGTTTATGATATAACGCCTGGCATTTACTTTTTAACAATGGACGTTAATGGAGAATCTGTTAATCATAAAATCATTATTAATTAAACCTTTTTGCTTCATAGTTGTTTAACAACTATGAAAACAACACTTATTATTGGTGCTTCTTCAGGAATAGGGAAAGCATTGGCAAACAAGCTCGTTAAACAAAAAGAATGTGTTATTGCCATTTCTAGAAACGTACCGGATGCTGATTTCAGTCAATTTTATCAACATGATATCTTATCCGATAACGACCTTCCAAAACTAGAAGGCGTTATTGATGGCTTAGTATATTGCCCAGGTTCTATTAACTTAAAACCTTTTCGGACACTTAAAGCACAAGACTTTGAGAATGATTTTAGATTAAATGTATTAGGTGCTATAAAAAGCATTCAATCATACACTACTAATTTACAACTCTCTAAAAATGCTTCTATTGTTTTGTTTAGTACCGTAGCCGTGCAAACAGGCATGCCCTTTCATTCATCTGTAGCTACAAGCAAAGGTGCAATTGAAGGATTAACAAAAGCATTAGCCGCAGAACTTGCTCCTAAAATACGAGTAAATGTGGTTGCACCTTCTTTAACTCAAACTCCTTTAGCCGAAAAATTATTAAACACTCCCGAAAAAATGGAAGCTAGCCATAACAGACATCCACTAAAACGTATAGGACATGCTGATGATATTGCTAATTGTGTAGAGTTTTTATTATCCGAAAATGCCTCTTGGATTACCGGACAAATTTTTCATGTTGATGGGGACTTATCAAGCTTAAAAGTTTAATTATGGAAACTCAAACACTACAACGTTATTTTTCTTTTGTTGATTTAATGGGATTAGAACAACGTTACAGAGCGGCGTTTGTTAATTCTTTGTCTGGTTTTAAAAGCGTGGCATTAATAGGCACCACTGACAAGCAGCAACAAACTAATCTTGCTATTTTCAACTCATTTGTTCATATAGGAGCTAATCCTCCCTACATTGGTTTTATATCACGTCCCGACTCTGTTGACCGACATACCTTATCAAACATCTTAGAAACGGGATACTACACCATCAATCACATTAACGAAACTACATACCAACAAGCACATCAAACGTCTGCTCGTTATCCAAAAAACATCTCTGAATTTAATGTTACACATTTAACCCCTGATTACAAACTTGGCTTTAAAGCACCTTTTGTAAAAGAAAGCCATATTCAAATGGGTGTGCAATTTAAAGAACGAATAAATATTACAACCAATAATACGGTATTAATCATTGGGCAAATACTTCATGTGTATTTTCCCAATAATTGTTTATGTACAGATGGATTTTTAGATATTGAAAAAGCAAAAAGTATTACCTGTAGCGGATTAGATAGTTATCATACAACTTCTCGTTTAAGCAGATTAACTTATGCTAAAGCCGACAGGCAATTAGGTGTTGCAAACTTAGGTTATATTGAATAAAGAGGCTATAAATATTGTTTGGTTTAAACGTGACTTAAGATTTACAGATCACGAACCATTATTTACTGCGCAAAAACAAGAATTACCTACCCTATTCATTTATTGTTTTGAGCCATCTGTCATGAATTATGACGATAGCGACATAAGACATTGGCGATTTATTTATGAATCATTACAAGAAATGAATGAGAAATTAAAAAATATTCAAGCCCAGTTATATATTTTTCATCAAGAGGCGATGCATGTTTTTAGTGAGCTTATTAATCATTATGAAATAAAAAATATTTATTCGCATCAAGAAATTGGTAATAAAATAACATTTGATAGAGACCTTAGCGTAAATCAGTTCTGTATTGCAAACAACATACAATGGCATGAATTTCAAATGCACGGCGTTATCAGAAAACTTAAGAACAGAAAAAACTGGGAACAGCGCTGGGAACAAAAAATGACAGAAACGCCAAAACTAATTCAGGAAAACAACTGGAATATCATTTCTCTTCCTCCAAACATATACAATCGTATAAAAGGAGAGGCATTATCTGAAGAAATTACAACGAGAAATAAAAACTTTCAGCAAGGGGGTGAATACTGGGCTTGGCGTTATATGGATAGTTTTATCAAGGAGCGTTACGTAAACTATAGCAAACATATTTCAAAACCACTTTTAAGCAGAAAAGGTTGTAGTCGATTATCACCATACCTTACATATGGAAACATTACTATGCGTATGGTATATCAATATACAAAACAGCATTACAATACTTCTCAAAACAAAAGAGCGCTCAGTAACTTTGTATCACGCTTACATTGGCATTGTCATTTTATGCAAAAATTTGAAGACGAGTGTCGGATGGAATTTGAAAATGTAAACAAAGCGTACGATCAATTAATTAAACCAAAAAATGAAATTTACATTAAAGCATGGCAAGAAGGTAAAACTGGAGTTCCTATTATTGATGCTTGCATGCGTTGTTTAGTTGCAACTGGTTACATCAATTTTAGAATGCGAGCAATGGTAGTTTCTTTTTTCGTATTTAATCTTTGGCAAGATTGGAGAGAACTCCATTTTTTAGCGCGTCAATTTTTAGATTACGAACCTGGCATTCATTACCCTCAGTTACAAATGCAATCAGGAGTTACAGGAATCAACACAATAAGAATATACAATCCAATTAAAAACTCCGAAGACCATGACCCAGAAGGCCTATTCATCAAGCAGTGGGTTCCAGAATTAAAAGAAATCCCACCACATTTAATTCACGAGCCATGGAAACTCTCTATTATTGAGCAACAATTATATAACTGCGAAATTGGCAAAAATTATCCTAAGCCAATCGTTGATATTGAAGAAACGCGAAAATATGCCAGTGATAAAGTTTGGGCTTACCGAAAAAAAGAAGAAGTTAAACAAGAAGGAAAACGAATTTTACAAAAGCATGTTAATCAACCAAAATCACATTTAACCAAAAAGAAAAAATGAATCGATATCTTAAATTAATCCTTTGTATTTCAATTCCCTTATTAGTTGGCGGAATATCTGGCTTTGCAACTGCAACAAGCATAACAGATTGGTATGTAAACATTAACAAACCAAGTTTTAATCCACCAAACTATTTATTTGGACCTGTATGGACAACCCTCTATATTCTAATGGGCATATCACTATTTATGATTGTTCAATCATCTAATAGTGAATTAAGAAAAAAAGCACTCATTATATTTTCTATTCAATTGTTTTTAAATTTTTGCTGGAGCTTTATCTTTTTTAAATTTCAATTACTTGGTGTAGCATTCGTTGAAATTATACTTATGTGGATTAGTATTTTAACCATGATTATTTTATTTTATGAAATCAATAAAAATGCTGCGCTCATGCAAATCCCTTATTTATTGTGGGTAAGTTTTGCCAGTGTATTAAACGGCAGTATTTGGTTTTTAAATTAAACTTTAATACATCTAATTTGTTTTCTAAGTAATGCAAGACGTTAAAAAACAACACTTACCCTCTAAAATTTGCATAACATGTGAAAGACCTTTTTCATGGCGCAAAAAATGGGAAAAGAATTGGACCGACGTGAAATACTGCAGCGATAAATGCAGAACTCAAAAAAAGACATAAAAACACTTCGCTTAATTTTAGGTGATCAGTTAAACCATCAACATTCATGGTTTAAAGATGTTAATCATAATATCACTTATGTCTTAATAGAATTAAGACAAGAAACAGATTATGCCTGGCACCATATTCAAAAAGTGGTTAGCTTTTTTGCATCTATGCAAAATTTTGCAAATGAATTAAAAAAACAAAACCATCAGGTTATATATATTGCGTTGAATGATGCAGAAAATTTACAATCCTTTGATAAAAACATCCTTCAACTCATTTCAAAACACCAGTTTACGCATTTTGAATATCAGCTCCCTGATGAATACAGATTAGACGAGTATTTTAAAGCATTTACCAAAACCTTATCCATTACTCATCAAGTATATGATAGCGAACACTTTTTAAGTACACGTTATGAATTAGGTGATTTTTTTAATGGAAAGAAAACTTACCTTATGGAAAGCTTTTATCGTTACATGCGAAAAAAGCATAATTTATTAATGGAGGGCAAAGAACCTTTAACAGGCAAATGGAACTATGATGAGGATAATCGTAAAAAACTTCCTACAAATCATAAAGCAACAGCTCCCTTAGTGTTTGATAATGATGTTACACAAATTGTAAAAGAAATTGAACAAACCGATATAAAAACAATTGGCAGTATTCATGCTAAAAATTTTGTTTGGCCTATAAATAGAAAGCAATCCTTACAGCTTTTAGATTTTTTTGTAGAAGAATGTTTACCATTATTTGGAACTTACCAAGATGCCATGACGTCAAATGATTGGTCACTATACCATTCCCGTTTATCATTTTCGATGAACACCAAAATGATATCTCCTTTAGAAATAATTTACAGAGCTATTGAAGAATGGAAAAAACGACCTCAGCAAATTGAATTTAATCAACTAGAAGGTTTTGTGAGACAAATTATTGGCTGGAGAGAATACATGCGAGGAATATATTGGTTAAAGATGCCTGATTTTTCAAACATGAATTATTTTAATCATCAAGAAAAATTACCCGATTGGTATTGGACAGGTAAAACCAAAATGAAATGTTTAAGTCATTCTATTAAACAGTCATTAGAGTATGCTTACGCTCACCATATACAACGATTAATGGTGACTGGCAACTTTGCATTATTAGCAGGTGTGCATCCTGATGAAGTGGACAAATGGTATTTAGGTATTTATATTGACGCCATTGATTGGGTAGAAATTACCAACACCAGAGGGATGAGTCAGTTTGCTGATGGCGGAATTATTGGCACAAAACCTTATGTAAGTTCTGCCACTTATATTGATAAGATGAGTCATTATTGCAAAACCTGTTTTTATAATAAAGCTGTAAAAACAGGTAATAAAGCTTGTCCGTTTAATAGTTTGTATTGGAATTTTTACGACAAGCACACAAACTTATTAAGCAAAAATCCTCGCATCGGCATGATGTATAATGTTTGGAATAGAATGGAGCTAAGTGCAAAAGCGGATTTATTAGAGCAAGCCAATTATTATTTAAAACATATTAATGATTTATAATAATGAAAACATCAATTAAAGAAGACATCAATCGCATTATTGAAATGGCATGGGAAGACCGAACTCCATTTGAAGCCATTGAATTTCAATTTGGGTTAAAAGAAAAAGAGGTGATTGAATTTATGAGAAAACATTCATTGCCTTCGAGTTTTAAAATGTGGAGAAAAAGAATGACCGCCCGTAAAACCAAACATCTAAAGCTAAGAGATCAGGCTATGAAGCGTTTTAAATGTAACAGACAAAGAGGTACAGGAAACAAAATATCAAAAAGATAATAGGCTACTTTGATTTTCTGATATAAAAAATAAAGCCATTTTGACGGTACAATTCCTGTAACTGAGGGTATAATTCTTTTACCACATCTTCTTCAATTACTTTAGCAATAAAGCAGGCAGGTTTATCACCATATCCTTCAACCATCCATTGTGTTCGAATATAACTGTAAGAGGTTTCGATATTAAAACCATGAGATTCTAATTCTTGCTTATGTGTAGCAATGTAATTTTTAAAAGATTGGTCATTTTTAAAAGAAGCATCTAATCCTCCATAAAACAAAGTAGCAT
>JBBIUW010000114.1:0-7478 GCA_037440045.1 Sphingobacteriaceae bacterium | reverse complement strand
GTCTGGTAATATCATAATACCATCATGGCTATTTCCTAAGCCAATTTCATCTTCTGCACAAATCATCCCTTCGCTAGCAGCACCGCGTATTTTTGATTTTTTTATTTCAAATGGTTCGCCAGTGGTTGGGTATAATTTAGCCCCAATTGTAGCCACTAATACTTTTTGCCCCGCTGCTACATTTGGAGCACCACATACAATATTTAATAATTCGGAACCACCCACATTTACTTTGGTAATACTTAATTTATCAGCATCTGGATGTTTTTCTTTTTCAATCACTTCTCCAATCACAATACCTTTTAATCCGCCTTTAATGGTTTCAAAAGATTCAATACCTTCTACTTCCAAACCAGAAGAAGTTAAGTGTTCATCCATTTGTTCAGGCGTTAAATCTGTATTAATTAAAGTTTTTAACCAGTTGTATGATATTTTCATAGTAAAAGCGTTCTAATTTTAAAGGCTATAAAAATACAAAAATTACCGTTATAAAACAGCGTAAAATGAGATTGTCGAATAGTAAATTGTAGGTTTTAAAACCACATAGATATATAGGATATTAATTGTAAAAAGTGTATGATAGGAAATGTTTTTTCGCACATAGGGTGTTATGTGAAAAGCAATGCTTCTCTCCAATTACTTTATCAATTCTAAAACTATGTTTCTATATGGTTAAAAACGTGTAATATATGTTGTTGTAAACACCTATATTTGCCACATGGCAGAAATAGGAAAGGATATACAAAAAGCCAAAGCGTTTTTAGAATCTGAACAGTTAGTAGCAATACCAACCGAAACGGTTTATGGTTTAGCTGCCAATGCCCTAAATCCTATTGCTGTAGCTAAAATTTTTGAAGCTAAAGAACGCCCTACGTTTGATCCTTTAATAGTACATACACATAGTTTACAAGAGGTATATCAATTTGTTACAGAAATCCATCCAGCTTTATTACAATTAGCCCAAACTTTTTGGCCAGGGCCATTAACCTTGTTGTTACCTAAAAAAGAGATTATTCCAAATTTAGTAACTTCAGGTTTAGATCGAGTAGGAGTAAGGGTTCCAAATCATGAATTGACATTACAGTTACTAAAACAATTATCTTTTCCTTTAGCGGCGCCAAGTGCTAATCCGTTTGGTTATATAAGTCCTACATCGGCATATCACGTACAAAAACAATTAGGTGCAAAGATTGCTTATATTTTAGATGGTGGAAATTGTGAAGTTGGTTTAGAGTCAACCATAGTTGGTGAAGAAAATGGGGAAATTGTAGTTTATAGATTAGGAGGATTATCTATTGATGACATTGAAAAAGTAGTTGGTAAAATTTCAGTACAATTAAACCAATCGAGTAATCCAAAAGCACCTGGACAATTAAAAAGTCATTATGCGCCTAAAAAGCCTGTTTATATTGGTGATTTGAATGAACTACAACAACACTATGCTCATCAAAAAATAGGAGCTATTGTTTTTGGAAATTCTATAAAGTTTCCAGAAACGGTTGTTGTAAAAAACTTATCATCTACCGGTAATTACCAAGAAGCTTCGGTGCATTTGTTTTCGTTTTTAAGAGAATTAGATGAAACGGATGTAGATGTTATCATTACATCCTTGCTTCCACAACAAGGATTGGGTTTGGCCATTAATGATAGGTTGAAAAGAGCGGCTGCTATTTGATAATTAGCTTTTTTATTATACATTAGTTGAATACAAACCATTAAACCTTATTACATGTTAGGATTTATTTTAATTTATTTTATTTGGAAATATTATTCTGAATTAGCTTTTGAGTACGACAAAAATAAATGGGCATATGCTTTGTTGGGAATAGCAACGTATTATGGTGGCACTTTCGCAGGAGGTTTTCTAATTGGTTTTATTGCTGTTTTAACAGGTTCTGATTTTGTAGATACAACATCTAGTATTATTCTTGGGTTAGTTGCTATGCCAATTGGTATACTTTGCGTTTGGGGTTTGTATAAAATATTGCAAAATAAATGGTCTAAAGAAGCAAAACACAGTGATAGCAATTCGTTGGATAGCGATTTGTTGGTGTAATTTTTTACGGACGGTTATTGGGTTCGCAAGGATTGCAATCGAAATTAAAAATAATTTTGTGAAATTTCTTATTGTTTTCTTTAATGGTTATTTGTCCGAAACATTGATCTAACCATATTTTACAAGATGCATCAAATATAGCACCTGTAGATTTGCTGTATGTTTTGGTCATAAAATAATTGTAAGTTCCAGGTGCTAGTGTTGTACTAAAATTACCATGTTTGTCGGTTGATACGGTTATCGATTCGTTTTGATGACGAGTGTTTTTTAATAAAATGGTTGAGTTTTTTAAATCGTATTCCTGACTATAACCATCACAATTGAATATTGAGTTTTGAGTTTTTCAGAAAAATTAAGAGGATGTAATATTATCCTCTTAATTTTTTAAAAACTATTTTTAGTTTGAATAAATTATAGCTTTATAATTGTTTTTATTGGACCAGTTGCTACAGCGTAACCCCAAGTTTCGCCAACTGATAGACCGCTGTCTGATTGCCCGCAAGACTCAGTGTTTGTAGTACTGTCGAAAATATCACATATTGTATTTCCATTTTCATCTTTTCCTACCCATGTGCATTTTTTTTGGCCACCTAATACATTACTAATGTTTTTAACTTCAAACGCTTTAAAAGCACTAATCATTTTGTTGTGTCTGGAATATACAAGCACACAATGGTCTTGGTTTTGTAGATGTCAGGAAACTTTTGTCTTATAAAGTTTCTATGATGTTTTTCCATAACAACAATGCTGTCCGCCCAGGTCAGCAGGTCATTTGATATAACTGTGTTTGCAGAATTGTCTGTGCCCGCTGATTTAACATCAAATCTCTCGTCACTGTCATATATTTTGTGCGCTGTCGCACTGCGCATTCTATTAACAGTACAAACAAATAATATTTTAATTTTTTTCGTGTCCAATTTAGTGTTGTCTAACAATGCCTGCTAACGTTTTGGAGCTATTGGCAGAAAGGTTTGAAACAATGTCTGACGAAATGCTCTTAACAAAGATACTATGTTGCCGGACTTTTGCAAAGCGAAAATAATTGTCTTTCGCGGAGCGACCGCTTTTGCAAAAGCTTTGTTGTCAGTCCTTTTTTGCCAATAGGTGCTGTTATGGGCTGGGCTTTGTTTGCAAGCTATTTTAATGAACTACACCTTGTCAATTCACAAGGTCTAACAACACTTTTTGTTTCTTATAAGAAACATTGAGTTTGTTAAACAATATTACTGAAAATAATTTTAATTTCAAACATAAGTCAACAAATACTTTGTGAGTTTTTTAGTAAATGATTATTGCTTATGCTTTACAACCAAACGGACAACCTAAACAAGAGTGAGTTCTATTAAATTCTATTCTGTCAACATATGCTTCTTGCATCTTTTGACGAATCTTTTTGAAGTTTACTTTTTTCTTTCCGTATGCTTCTAATGGAGTTAGTCCGTGAAGCGAACCGTGAGGTCGCTTTTCGTTGTAGTCTGGAATTACTACGTTTTTTAAAACGTTAATGAGGTGTGATTTGTTTTGAATTTTACGAGGAAATAAATAATCGTATTTTAAAACTTTGTTGATTGATTCCACCATTGCATTTGATTTTAAAATGTCTTTTAATGCAATAGATTTCTTTAATGGATATTTTTCTAAAAAGGCTTCAACGCTTTTATTATTGTTTTCAGTTCCACCGTCAACAATTAATTCTGTGATTTGGTTTTGGCAGGGCTTTAGCCCTGCATTAACAATAGTTTCTCTAAATGTGTCGATACGAGTTTTGGCGCATATTTTATGCGATACTCGCCAAGAGGTTATATAACGAGAGAAGTTGTCAACTACTAAATATATGTATGCTGTCTTTCCATCAGCAGTTACAATTTCTGTAATATCAGCGTGCCATTTTTCATTTGGAGCATCAGCTCTTACGCCAACTTCATATTTGACTTTAAATTTACGTTGTCGCTTACGTTTGATTTTCATTAAACGAGCATACTTGTACCAAGTATTTGGATGTGCTTTTAATAATGATTTTTTCATTCCGTAATATGCTACTGATATTATTGGCCAATGCAAATAATTTACATTAGATAATAGTCGGTGCATTTTATGAATTTCGTTTACGGTTAATTGTTGTGGATAAGAGTTATTACATAATTGTGTAATGGATTGTCCGCATTTAAAATAATGTTCCATTGCCCAAATGCGATAAGTACTTTTACTTATCCCCATTAGTTTAATGGCTCTATTAATTGAAATTGTTTTTTTAGCTCTATGAATTGCTTCTACAACTTGATGCTTATTTACTTTTAGTTTGGCAATATATTCTTTTCCAGTTCCAATAGTATCTTTAAGTACTTTGTTAATACGATAAAACGCTTTTAGCGTTTTTAGTACCCTTTCATCTTCGGATACTTTTTTCATTAGGTCGTAGATTTCAGTTATGTTATCGTTGAGTTCGTAACCAGTATATTTTTCAGGCGCTTCACGTTTCCATTTACTTATTAAGCTACGATGTATTTGCTTACGATATAAGTCTGGTAATAAACCTTTACGAACTAAATATTTTATACGTGTATCATATGTTTTTCGTTTTTCCATAACTTATAAAAAACCAAAAGCCCGTGAGGGCTTTTGGTTGGTTCTGATTTATATAAAAGTAATTAGTTATTGTCGTTCGACAATACCATTTACTTTTAATTTAATAATTTCTATATTTTCTAAACCATCATTATCAATAACTTTTACGGCAATTTGATGTAAACCTGCTTTAAACTTGAATGTTTGTACTCCTGTTTTATCGAGTAAAATTTCAGCTTTAAATTTATTGTCTTTATAATCAAAATCCCAAGAGAAAAATTCAATTCCTGCTTCTGATTTTGCCTTAGCTATAAAATCTATTTCACGTAGTCCTTTGTTATCTTTACCTTTATCAGAGATTGTAACTGTTAATGATGGTTTTTTAGCGATTGGGATAATATCCTCAACTGTTACTAGCTTAATGATTATATTTTCTTCGTTTTTAAGTCTTGCTACTTCTTGAGTAGCACCTTTACCAAAAGAAAAAGCAATAATAAAGCCGGCAGGCTTCTTTTCTGCTATATTCTTATCGTAAAGTTTTTTATCTGAACGTTGAATTGCTGATAAAAAATTATCTATTACATTTCTTCCAATATTATCTGAACGCTTTACTTGGATTGGAATATTCTCAGTTGTTTTCCCATCAAGTCCTAAATCACCTCTTTGTTTTATATTAGGACGACCACCAAAAGCTGTAACTATAAAGTTTTCAAATTCAAAAGCATCTTTGTAACGAAGCGTATCATAGTCATATTTATGAAGTTGTACAATAAATGGACTACTGAATAATCCTTGTTGTAAATTTAATCTATACTCAGTTACTTTAACAGCTTGAACTGATTGGTCAATTCCTATCCATCGTCTGTTTAATTTATCTGCAACTGCAATTGTAGTTCCTCCACCAACAAATGGGTCAAGGATTAAATCACCTTCATTACTAGCGCTATTTATTATTCTTTCTAATAGCTTTTCTGGTTTTTGAGTTGGATATCCTATCCTTTCTGTTTTATCTTTTGGGTCAAGAGCTTGAATGTCTGTCCAATAATCTGGTATCGCAAAACTTTTCACTTCAAAAATTACATCATCAGGCAAAGGGTCTCTTCCATTTTTTCTTTTCCAAGCATCAAGACGTTGAGTAAATCGACTATCCGTTTTAGGATAGTTTGAACCCATAATTTTATTTCCATCAACGATATAATTTTGCCAGCGTAAAAAATTTACACTCTCTTCAATATTTGTTCCCTCTTGTTGATGGAATGTGTATTTAGCTGTCTTACTGTAAAAAAATATTGTGTCGTGTTTTTTTGCAAAATAAGTTTTTACTTGACCTTGATAAGTATTGTATGTCCATAAAATTTCATTTAGAAAATTTTTCTCACCGAATATTTTATCTAAAATATAAACTCGAATATATGAATTAGCGTGCCAATCACAATGTAAAAAAATAACACCAGTTGGTTTTAGAATACGATGCATTTCAATTACACGTTCTTTCAGCCAAGAAATATAATGGTCAATACCACCACTAAATCTATCATCAAAACTTCGGACTTCTCCGCTGTCACCCCAAATTACTTCGTAAGTTCTATTACTAAAAAAAGGTGGGTCTAAATAAATTAAATCTACAGTATTTGATTCAATTTTTTTTAAAATTTCTAAGTTGTCGCCTAGAATTAATTGGTTTATGTCTTGCACTGTCAAACGTTATTGTCGGACTTGGATTATTGTGACGTGTTTCGTCTTTTAGCCTTGCCCATAACGGTTTCGCGCTAAGCAACGGTTTGATTTGAAACTTTGTCTGCCGAAACGCTAATAACAAAGATAAAAGTTTAATGGACTTTTGCAAAGCGAAAATAACTGTCTTTCGCGGAGCGACCGCTTTTGCAAAAGCTTTGTTGTCTGCCAAACTGTTGCCTTAGCGTGTGTTAGTGCCAGTACTATTTATTGGTATTCTGTTATAGTTAGATATTCTCCATTTGTATCCATAGTCGTAGTAACACATTTCACACCTAGGTCGGTTTTCAGATATAAATCAGTTGTAGTCGATACCCGTTTATATTGCTCTAGTTTATAGTCATAAACGTCTGTTGTGGAAACTATTACTGAGCTACTTAATTTTTTAATTGTTGTAATAGTCTCGTTAAATTTATATTCTGGTTTCCCATTGTAACGATAAGAATATATTTCTTGCACAGTATCACCATAATATTTGTATTCTTCAACATTACCGCAACAATTTACAGCTCCAGACCACGTTGTATCAATAGTTTTCACCTTCTTTAATCTGCCTATGGCATCATACCAATAATCATTTGAATTGTCTCTAATTACTTTAGAATTTTTAATAATATAATTATTATTGATTGCAAGATTAGTTTTGTCATAGAGCTCTAAATGTCCAAGACTATCTTGTTTGTAATATTGTGTGAATTCTTTTTTTGGCTTATTATTTAACTTTAGCCAGTTAAATTCTATTAGACTGTCACGAAAAATACGTACTGATTTGTCACCCCGTATAAATTTATCTTTAGATGATTTGTTGCTTTTGTAATAATTCGTAGATGTGATTTTTTTAAAACCATTTGATTTGAAAAATGTAATATTACATTCTTTTCCAATAATGGTTGAGAAGTCGGTTTGTCCAAATGAGAATATTTGAAACAGCACGAATGAGAATATATAATGTTTCTTTCTCATAGTATTGGCACTAACGTTTTCCAAGCTTGCATCCGGCGTGTTTGAAACTTTGTCTACCGAATGCTAGGTTTAAAGATAAATGTTTAGTAGCCATTTACAAAATGGATAAATTGTCTGCCTTGAACTTTTGCAAATGCCTTTGATGTCTGCTACGCTGGTG
>JBBIUW010000113.1:0-7480 GCA_037440045.1 Sphingobacteriaceae bacterium | reverse complement strand
TTATACTTAACGGTAGCCGAATGTTTTTAAATATTTTAAAACGGTATAAACGTTAAGCCTGCCATTAAATTAAATCTTTGGCTTGGGTATTTTTCCCAACGATAATAACGTGTATTAGCAATATTATTAAAGTTAACAAAGAAAGATAGCATTTTACTGTAACGATATTCAGCACCTATATTAACATCCACAATTCCTTTTAATAATTTTGGTTCAGTAGTGTATTTAAAATTATTCTCTACTTGTGTTAATGCAAATTGATTACCAATTACAAACACATCTGCTTTTAAAATAATTTTACTTTTTAAATTGTAAATAGTCGATAGTGTAATATCGTAATCAGGTTTATGGTAAGCTCTTGTTAAATTTTTAGTTTTATACAAATAGTAATTTCCTTTCGCTAAAAAATGGATCTTTTCTTTATACTGATATTTTATTTGACCTGAAACATTAAATAAATTAGTATTATCATACAATACTTTATATTGATTATCAAGAGTTCCATTTTGAGTATAATCAATGACAAAGAAATGCATGCTATCAACAATACTATAACTTGCTTTGGCATCATAGCTTGTTTTTGAACTTAAATTTCCTTTTAAACCTCCAAATACATTAAACTTAGTATTTGAATTCTTATAATTTAAAGTTGATATCACAAAAGGATTTTCGTTTGATAAACTTCTTAACGAGTTTTTTTGAAGGCCTCCATTAATTCCAACATAAGGAATGATAATACTTTCATACACGTCAAATTGAGCATTTAACTGAGGATGAAAATAAAACTTAGCAGATTCTCCTGAAAAAGCATCTAATGTGGCAACTAAACCAATATCTGCCATCCATTTTTTTCCATGAGTTTCAAAATAAGGATTTAATTTAATTATCACATCATTAAAGGTATCATGTGGTAATTTGTGATTATAAAAATCAGCGTCAAATGCCACAAATAATCTTTCCTTGTTAATGTATGTATTAAATAAAGTATTCAACTTAACATTATTTTCTGCAACATGGTATACATCGGTTAAATTACAATACCCTAATTTTATTGAATGATTTATTTTACTACTATCCGTATAGTGACTTTGTAATTTAAGCACAGGCTCAAATAACTGGTAACGTTGTTTTGTATAATCCTTAGAGATGTGGTTTTCTGTTGAATCATATCCATAAAAATGCACTACATTTCTTTTATAGTTAAACTCACCCGTTAATGTGTGTTTTTTATAAAATTTCTTTCCAAAGATCTCTCCTTCATTATCACTATAACCACTATAGCCAACATCTTTTAAATGAGAAGATGAAGAAATATGTTTTATATGAGCGCCGTATGCCACATCTCTTGTTCTTAAACTATTTATCCAAAATTCGCCATAAGGAGTTGTATAAGTTCCCATCCCAATCTTTAATAACGAGCGATACAATTTAGACAAAGGTTCATTTTGCATTTTAGCAGCATCAATTGGAATAACCTCATACTTTGACACTAATGGAGTTGATGCAATGCCGTAATTTATATTAGCTATTTTCTTAACTGTATCTTTAATCTCAGGCAAATCACTCAATTTAATAGCATCTTTAATTGTAGGTTCAAACTCACTAGTAGCTTTTAACTCAATATCCTTCATGCCTCCTGTTTGAGCTAGTGCAGCAGTAACATATCCTAAAATAAGAATAAGTACAAATATCCACTGTAATCTTTTTATCCTACGTTTTTGAACTTGATGCTCCTGTTCGTACATAAACGAATTGCCATACTTACTAGATGATAGTATGGTGTCGCTACTGTATTGTTTAATTTCTCTCATATAATTGAATACTGAATACGTTGATTAATTATTTTTTAAAGAATCCATTTTAGCCTCATATAGCTGGTCAAATAAATCTTTATCTCCTTTAGGCTCTTTAAATTCAATTTTCATTTCATTACCATTTGGTTGTTCCTGAATCATTCGAGCCGATTTTTTAGCTTTTAACTTCTCTAATTTCGCATTAGCCTCGTCAATATATTCTTGTTTTGGTTTTCCGTCAATTACCGTTTGTAACATTAATTCAGCATCTGCATCGTCGCCTTTGGCAATATATGAATCAGCCAATAATAATAAACCTTTTGTATTCCAATCATCATTAGAATATTCGTAACCAACTAATGTGGTAATTGTTTTTTCAACTGCTGTGTAATCTTGCTTAGTTAATTGAATTTTAGCAATATGATACAAAGCTTCTGCTCCTGTAATATTTTTAGCCGATTTATGAATCGCTTTAAACTCAATCATAGCATCATCTAATCTGCCTAATTCAAATAAAGATTTTGCTTTATCATATTTTGCTTCGTTTGTTTGTTGAGGCGTAATTTTTTCAGTGTTTAATACCTTAATAGAATAATCTAAGGCTATGTCAAACTTTTTCAAATTAAAGGCACAACGCATCGCTCCTATTCTACCACTTAATTTGTTTGCAGGAGTTTCTGCATATTCTTCTAATTTTTGATATAATGGTAATGCCTCCTCGTATTTCTTGTCCTTAAACAATAAGTATGTCAATTTTAATAATGAAGTTTCTGAGTAAATACCTCGAGACTTGTTCACTATATATTGATAAGATGGCAATGCTTTATCATACTGACTATTACTATAAGCACACTCTGCATAACAAAAATGAGCTTCTGTAAT
Source organism: Sphingobacteriaceae bacterium (assembly GCA_037440045.1). Classification (GTDB taxonomy): domain Bacteria; phylum Bacteroidota; class Bacteroidia; order B-17B0; family Aurantibacillaceae; genus UBA4416. Next base: position 4,805 of record JBBIUW010000113.1, on the reverse strand, counting down.
ATATTTCCCATCAGGGTATTTACTAATATAGCTACCAAATTTAGCCATTGCTAAATCACAGTTTTTTTGATTATAATATGCTTCTTTAGCGGCATCATATAAAGATGATTCTACCTCGTTTGTATTTAAAGGATTCCCAACGGATGCAAACCATATTTCCATTTCATCAATTTTACCCTGTGCTTCAAAAATCTTTTTAATCATAGGTAACACTTCTCGTGCATCGGATCCTTTTGGATCTTTTTTTACTATCTGTTCAAAATAAGAAAATGCTTTATCATCTTCCTTTTTATTATAATGCACCAATCCTATTCCTGATAATGATGAATTTACATATGATGAATTAGGATAATTGTCCAATATTTTTTGATAATATACAATTGCATTATCTCCATCTCCTAAATCTTTGCTATACGTTTCGGCTGTTTCAAAAATGGCTGCTGCTAAATAATTAGATTTAGGATATTTAGATGCTAGTAATTTTAAATCATTAATTTTCTCTTGATTGTTTTTTAGCAATCCGCTACATAAAGCCTTTTGATAAATACAGTAATCTACATCTAACTGATTTAAAGCGATAGCTGTTTCATAATAATCGGCTGCTTGAGGATAAATATTATTCATAAAATAACTATCTGCAGTTCTAATATTAGCATCAGCTACTTTTTTTGAATCATAAGAGTTTTTAGAAATTAAAAATTTACGAAATGAGATATTGGCATTCTCGTAATCTTTCTTATTTTTTTGTTGAAAATAAGCATAACCAATATTATAGTTTGATAAATCATACTCTTTTAAACTAAAAGCACCTTCATTTAACTGAAATGCCTTCCATGTTTCAATGGCAGTAGCATAATCTTTTTTAATGTATGAAATCTCGCCTAACCAATATTGTGATAAAGCATTGTATGTTTTATCAAAATTAACCGACAAAGATTTTTTAAAATAACGTGAAGCACTATCTAAATCAATATTATTAAAAAATTCAACTCCTTTAAAATAAATTAGTTTTTGATAAGTGATTCTCAAAATAGGATCCAAAGGTTGTATTTTTTCAATAGATGCAATTGCCTGTGAATAGTTTTTTGTTGTAGAGTATACATTTACCAGATAATTATACGCTTCGACTTTACGAGGTGATTCTGGGTAATCCTTAATGTATTTTTGAAAAGCTACAACTGCATCATTATAAGGTGCAAACGATAATTCATAACATAGCTTAGCATAACTAAACAAAGCATCTTCAGTAATTTTAGGGTCAAAAGTAGAACTTGATGCCGCATAAAATGCATTACGGGCTTTTGTTTTGCTATTCATTTTCACATGACAATCGGCTAAGTGATACCATGCATTTTGAGCTAAGCTATCTTTTGCTTCCGTTGCTTTTTCAAAATTTAAAATCGCATTTTTATAATCTTTAATTTGATAATAGCAATATCCAATTTCATAACTTCCTTGAGAGTTAAATCCTGCTCCAGTAGTTTCAGATTTTTTAAAATACGTTAATGCATTACCAAAATCTTTTAAGTTAAAATACGACTCCCCAATCATTCTATTGATTTCTCCTTCTTTTTGAACATGAGACGTATCATCAAGTAAAGCAGGTGCGTTTTTCACTACTTCATTATACTTCCCTTGTATAAAATATATTTGAGTAATGTAATATGGCACTACTGTTCCAAAAGTTTCGTTATTTAAAAGCCTGTTAAACCCTTGTAAAGCAGTTTCGTATTTTTTTTCTTGATATAAAATATGAGAATAGTAGTAATTAGCAGGATGAGCATATTTGTTATCTACATCTTTTATTTCAAACAAGTCTGTTTTTGACTTTTCAAAATTCTTTGTCATAAAATAGCTGTAACCTCTTTTAAAATATAATTCAGCTAAATCTTCTTTATTCATGTCATAAACATCAACCTTTTCTAAAAACTGAATTGATTCTTCATATTTCTTTTTTCTGAAATTAGATTTTCCTAGATAAAAATAAGCCCATTTAATTTTATTACTCTCTGGATGACGCTCAATAAACTCTTTCATTCGCCATTCTCCATCTTTATGAAACAGCTCTATTCCACAAGCAGCTGCATAATATTCTGCATCTGTTTTAAGCAAAGTATTACCTTTTACAGAAGCCATATAATCTATAAATGATTTTTGCGCCGCTGTATACTGCTTTTTATCAAAGAGTTCATGAGCGGTTTTATACATCGCATCTTTATCTAAATAAATTTGAGTTTTTTGAGAAAACAATAAGCCTGAAAACATCAGTAACAAAAGACTTATAAAATATTTTTTAATCATCATGCTGTATATAATCGTATATAAATAATTGGTTACAATAAAATTTCTTAAAAAATTTACTGTAACATTTTTGTATTAAAATCTGCTCTTAAAAATAGCAGTCAAATAAACGCCCTTAACGCATTGATTACGTAGTTATTAACCCGAGCTTGTTAAAACTTGCGGAGCTATGTTTTATATTTAAGCTAATTACTTTCTAACTTCACAAAAGATTTATTAGTTATGATTAACGACGCAGTTATTGAATTTAAAGACGCTACTATTTTTCAAGGTGATGTTCCTGTAATTACAAACCTAAATTTAACCTTAAACAAAGGAGAATTTGTGTATTTACTAGGTAAAACAGGTAGTGGAAAAAGTAGTTTACTAAAAACCATATATGGTGATTTGGAATTAACCCAAGGATTTGGGGAAGTTGCAGGATTTAAATTACATAACTTAAAACGTAAAGAAATTCCATTTTTACGTCGTAAACTGGGCATTGTATTTCAAGATTTTCAATTATTAAGCGATAGAAACGTGTTTGAAAACCTTCGTTTTGTGATGAAAGCAACTGGGTGGACTGATGAAGTGAAAATAAAAGCACGAGTAAAAGATGTATTGTCAAAAGTTGGATTAGAAAGCAAAGAGCAAGCGATGTCTTTTCAATTATCTGGAGGTGAACAACAACGTATTAGTATTGCCCGCGCCTTGATTAATGAACCAGAAATCATATTAGCTGATGAGCCTACAGGAAATCTAGATCCTGAGACATCTGAAGAAATCATGAAAATATTGTTAAACATCAGCAAACAAGGCCGCTGTATATTGTTTGCCACTCATGATTTACTACTTTATAGCAAATTTCCATCTCGTACATTAATGTGCGAAAACAATAAAATTGCAGATAGTGTTTCGCTAAAATAAATGAAAGACACATTTGATATATCTTATTATCAATCTCCAATTGGGTTAATTCAAATAAAAAGCATTAACCAAAAAATATGCTCTGTTTTATTTGTAGACAAAGAAACCGAACCATTTACTATTGACACTCCATTAAATAAAGAGTGTATTAAACAACTAAAAGAATATTTTTCAGGTACTCGTCAAAAATTTGAAATTCCTCATTACCAAATAGGAACAGATTTTCAGCAACGTGTATGGAGCGAAGTTGAAAAAATAGCCTATGGAGATACCGCTACTTATGGTGTACTTGCCTATAAAATTGGCGACACTAAAAGCGTAAGAGCGGTTGGTACAAGTAACGGGAAAAATCAATTGGCTATAATTGTTCCTTGTCACCGGGTAATAGGTTCAGATGGTCACTTAACCGGTTATGCATGGGGGCTTGATAAAAAAGAATGGCTTTTGAAACATGAAATAGAACATGCCGGCCCCGTTGAAGGAAGATTGTTTTAAAAATAAGAGTCGACACCGATTAACCTGACGCAAATTATTTTACTTTTACCAGTTTCAAATACACATTTCTATCTAAAGAAATAGTTTTTACTTTTTTACTTAAGTTAATGGTTTGCCATTGAGTTGTAGGTTTAATTAAAATTTCTTTATCGGTTTTAATTTTCACTGGCATATTAAACTCAGCTAAACAATTGGTATATCTGTATGATAATTTATTATTCTTGATTTTATATTCAAGCATTGGTATTTGAGTCGTTCGTAAATACTGATTAAAAAAGGGGGTAAAATCAAACTGCGAGACATGATTAACTAAAGCTTCTACCTGCATTGTTGTTACAGTTTTATGATAAAACTCTGCATTTAATCGGTGTAATAAAAATATAAATTTCGCATCATCATTGATAACCTGCCTAATCATGTGTACAACCTGACTTCCTTTGTTATACATATCTCCACTCCCCTCTTTATGTACTCCATATTGACCAATAATTGGAATATCATTATTGATGGACTTTTTTACACCCTCGCAGTAATCATTACCGGCTTCCTTACCAAATTCACATTCAGTAAATAAGACTTCTGAATAAGATGTAAATCCTTCATGAATCCAATTATCGGCAACGTCACTGGCTGTTATGTTATTTCCAAACCATTCATGTCCACTTTCATGAACCACAATAAAATCCCATTTCAAGCCCCAACCTGTATTTGATAAATCTCTACCAGCGTATCCATTTAAATAGTAATTACCATAAGCCACATTACTTTGATGTTCCATACCTAAATAAGGTGCTTCCACAATTTTATAAGAATCTTCATAAAAAGGATATGGACCAAACCAATGCTCAAAACATTTAATAGTTTTAGTAACATTTGGTTTTAAATGAGACATTGCTTTTTGTTGATGATAACTCAGCACCCAATAATCAGTAATTAATTTTCCGCTTTCTCCTTCGATAGAATCATGCAAGAGAGTATATTTTCCGATATACGGGATGATATTATAATTATTGATTGGATTTGTAACTAACCAAGTATATTTATCAAAACCATTGTTTAATCTTTCTTTTTTTGCTAAACGCCCATTGCCTATTCCCACTAAG
>JBBIUW010000112.1:0-7592 GCA_037440045.1 Sphingobacteriaceae bacterium | reverse complement strand
GTATTCCGATGGATACGCTGATCAATTTGGTGGACCTAAAGGAAAGAAATTTAAATACAAACAATTGGAGGATTTATTGAAATCAAATTGTCATAAAACACCTGAGCAACAGAAAAAATTACTAAACGAGAGTTTCGAAAATTGGAAAGGTAAATTAGAACAAGTTGATGATGTAACGGTAATTGGTTACAAAATTGTTTAATAATTGTCTATTGCATTTTTAATAAGCTCATCTTTCACTCCGCAGTATAATTCGTACTGCCCTATTTTTTTAGGTAAGGCAAAACATAAATTATTACCAACATTTTTTTTATCGTGTTGTAGGTATTGTAATAATTGTAATTTAGTTTCTTTACTGATTTTAATTGGAGTGTAAATCGAAGAAACATATTCTTTTATCTCTTTATTTTCTTTCGCACTTATTCTTTTTAATTCTTGAGCAATATCTGATTCCATGATAATTCCCGCTGCCACAGCTTCGCCATGTAAAATATCTTTCTTTTGTTCAATTAAGGAACTCTCTAAAGCATGTCCAATATTGTGTCCAAAGTTTAAGGATTTGCGCAAATCCTTTTCATATAAATCTTTTTTCACAATCGTATTTTTTAGTTTAATGGCCTTAGTGATAATTTTTTCAGTACAAAAATCTTTTGTCTTTTTTATTTTTTTTATTGATTTCCAAAATTCTAAATCTGCTATGAGTGCAATTTTTATAACTTCTGCATACCCGTTTTTTATTTGCCTTTCAGATAATGTTTCCAAAAAAGTTGGATTCACAAAAACAGCTTTTGGCTCACTGGTTGTGCCAATATGATTTTTAATACCTTCAAAATCAACTCCTGTTTTTCCACCAACACTTGCATCTACCATACTTAATAAAGTTGTTGGAATATTAATACAATCAATACCTCTTTTAAAAGTTGAAGCTACAAATCCTCCTAAGTCACTAATAACGCCACCACCTAAATTAATGATTAAGCTTTTTTTATCAGCCCCTGAATCAGTTAATGCGCCCCATACTTGTAAACAAGTTTCTAATGTTTTCTTATCTTCTCCGCTTTCCAATTCAATAATTTCTGCTTCATTTAAAGTTTGTGAATGAAACAATAATGAAGGTAAACAATATTCAAATGTATGTTCATCACAAATAATAAAATATTTTGTGTATGAGTTTTTTTTCAAAAATGTATTTAAAGAATCAAAACTCTTTTCTCCAATGTGTATAGAATAAGATGTAGATTTAATAGTTGCCATATTAGAGCATTTGTTTTATTTGTGATAAAGCTTGTTTTGCTTTTGTATTATTAGGATTGCGTTTTAGTATTTTATTAATATACATTCCAGCTTGTTTGAAATCTTTTTTATAAGCATATAAGCCTGCAATATTTAATAATAAAGCTTCATAATCTGGGTCGAGAGATAAAGCTTTAAAGTATAATCTTTCTGCTTCATTCACATTCCCTTGAGATAATTTTATATATCCTAAGTTCGTTAAGGCTGAAACATGTTTGGGATTTTCTTTTAAAATTTCGTTAAACTCTTTTTCAGCATTTGCTAACAAACCTTTTGCTGCCAATGCTGAACCGTATTTGTTTTTAAAATCTAAAACATAAGGAGCTAAGTCAACAGATTTTTTATAATAATTAATAGCTCTTTGTAAATCGCCTAGATTGTAAAATGCTTCACCAATACGGTAACTTGTCCAGGCATGATCATTAGAGTATGATTTTTTAATTAGAAACGTATTTAGTAAATAATGGTCGGTTAGTTTATTTGTATAGTTTGTAATTTTATTAAAATCATTTTTTATAAAAGACAATTGCACTAACGGTTCTATATTTGCCTTAATCTCTGTTTCTGTTTTGTCTTTTAAATATATGGATGCGCTATCAAGATAATAGGATTGATTGTCAAATTTTTCATATTGATTTAAGTAGGCCCTTGCTTTAGTTATGGAACTTGGATTCTTTTCGTTAATAGCATATAAACCAATAAATGTTTTAATGCCTTCTTTATCTTTTTTAGTAATTGGTTTTCTAATGTAATGGTCGTGAACAGTTACATGTGGTATATCAATAGAACCAGATTTTGGCATATGACAACCAACACAGTTAGTTAAGTTTGAAGGAGCGTGACCTTGTTTTGCATTTTTTGCAGTTAAATAATTTTTATCAGCACATGTTAGTTGTGATTTTCCATTTGGATTATGACACGAATTACAAGCATCATTAAATACATTTGGGTTTGTTTCTCTCACGCTCACGTGTGGATTATGACACGTCACACAAGTCATGGCATATTTATATGGCTTTAATGAAGTAGACTTTTTGGTTTTTGACTTTTCAAATGATTTAATAAAACACGCACTTTGTTTTAATCTATCGGCATGCGATGCCATAATAAATTCGTCATCTGCATTTTTATATTTTGGCAAAAACACCGTCATGTAATCACTCAATTTCATCCCTGGTTTAAAATCATAAAACGATTTTCCATCTTTCAAAACCGTGTTCCCTTGTAAATGACAACGTTGGCAAATATCAAACTGTGCATCTATGCTTAACTTAGCAGGATTCACAATACTGTAATCAATATATTTTGATGTATCAATTCGTCTGCCTGTTTGACGTTGTGCAACATGTATACTTCCAGGGCCATGACAACGCTCGCAATTAATACCTTCTGGTACGGCCGTAAATTTATTTTCAGAACCTAGTACAAATTTAGGATAGTTGTTATGACAACTCATACATTCTAATCCAATCTTTCTCATAAATCGGCTATTGTGCCCGTTTTCAAAGCCTGGTGGCAAATCCCATTTCTTTTTCTGAGTGTAAAAAGTCATGGGCATTTGGTTTAAATAACCGTTTACTGATTGTATGTGCGAATTGGTATGTTGTCCCGAACCTACAATGTAATTAACGGTTTCCAATCTTTTGTAAATAGTGTCTCTGCCTTGTAAACGGTATTCTAAAAAACGTAAACTATCATTTTGCCAAAAAGCTTTGTAATAAAAATCACCATCTTTATCATATATCACAGAGTTGTGGTAATCTCCTGATGACTTTTCTTTTGAAGCTAAATCAAACGATTTACCCATGCCTGTTTTAATGAAAGTGTTGTAAATATCCTGATGACACAATTTACAAGTATTGATGCCAATATATTTTGCAGTATCAGAGTGGTTCAAATACAATAAAGTGTCTTTTCTAATTTCTGTTGATGCGTTTTTTCCTTCAGGACTTTCACACGAAAAAACTATAACACCAACAATAATTGTTAAGCAGAATGATAAATATTTTATTGGATTTGACAATTTCAATTTATTATCCTCCAAAATTAGCATAACAATTTGTAATTGCATTAGGCATTTTTGTTTGTTAAAATTTTTAACCACATAGAAACATAGTTTGTTTTTGATGTAAGAAGGGTTAAAGAAGCTTAGCTTTACATAGTTCACTATGTGAAAAAACGTGTTTTCTATCTAAACCTCTAAACTTATGCTTTTTCTATGTGGCTATGTGGTTAATATTTCAAATATTTACCTTATTTTAATGATTATTTAATGCCAAATGCTACATTTTCAACAAGATAAATTGGTTTCTAGCTTAAAAAGCACTACTTTTGCGCCCTTATTAAAATATAACATGTCAGAAATTAGAAACATTGCCATCATTGCCCATGTCGATCACGGGAAAACAACATTAGTAGATAAAATTTTACACCAATGTAATTTATTTAGAGAAAATCAAGCATCAGGAGAGTTAATCCTTGATAATAACGACTTAGAGCGTGAGCGTGGTATTACTATTTTAGCTAAAAACGTATCAGTTACCTATAAAGGAACAAAAATTAATATTATTGACACACCAGGCCATGCCGATTTTGGTGGAGAAGTTGAACGTACATTAAACATGGCGGATGGTGTAATTTTATTAGTGGATGCTTTTGAAGGGCCTATGCCTCAAACACGTTTCGTGACTCAAAAAGCAATTGCAGCTGGTAAAAAAGCAATCGTAGTAATTAATAAAGTAGATAAACCAAACTGTCGTCCTGAAGAAGTTCATGATAATGTTTTTGATTTATTCTTCAATTTAGATGCTACTGAAGATCAATTAGATTTTCCAACAGTTTACGGTTCAAGTAAAAATGGCTGGATGGGACCTGATTATAAAACTCCAACATCGGATGTTACTTATTTATTAGATACAATCTTAGAAAAAATCCCTACAGCGCCTGAGCGTGAAGGAACTTTACAAATTCAAATTACATCTTTAGATTATTCTTCTTTCATCGGTCGTATTGCCGTAGGCCGTGTTTACAGAGGCATTATTAAAGAAAACATGCCAGTGAGCGTTGTAAAACGTGATGGAAGTATTCAAAAATCTCGTATTAAAGAATTATTCGTTTTCGAAGGTTTAGGAAAAGTAAAAGTATCTCAAGTTCAAACGGGGGATATTTGTGCATTTACAGGAATCGAAGGATTTGAAATTGGTGATACAGTTGCTGATTTTGAAAATCCTGAGGCAATGCCATCAATTTTCATTGTTGGCATTGCCTCATGATTTTGAAAATCCTGAGGCAATGCCAACAATGAAAATTGATGAGCCAACCATGAGTATGATGTTTACCATCAATAACTCTCCTTTCTTTGGTAAAGATGGTAAATTTGTTACTTCTCGTCACTTACGTGATCGTTTATACAAAGAATTAGAAAAAAACTTAGCAATGCGTGTTGAAGAAACTTCTTCTCCTGATTCTTACCTAGTATTTGGTCGTGGTATCCTTCACTTATCAGTATTAATTGAAACAATGCGTCGTGAGGGGTATGAGTTACAGTTAGGTCAACCACAAGTTATTGTTAAAGAAATTGATGGTCAAAAATGTGAGCCAATTGAGGTTTTAACAGTAGATGTTCCTCAAGAATCAGCTTCTAAAGTAATTGATTTAGTGACTCAACGTAAAGGTAATTTATTAATCATGGAAGCTAAAGGAGATTTAACTCACATTGAGTTTGAAATCCCTTCTCGTGGTATTATTGGTTTACGTAATAACGTATTAACTGCTACAGCTGGTGAGGCTATTATGGCTCACCGTTTCAAAGATTATGAGCCTTGGAAAGGTCCAATCCCAAGCCGTATTGCAGGTGTATTAATCTCTAAAGACAAAGGAACTGCAGTAGCTTATTCTATTGATAAATTACAAGATCGTGGTAAATTCTTCGTTGAAGCAGGTGACGAAATTTATCCAGGAATGGTAATTGGTGAGCATATTCGTCCTGATGATTTAGTAGTAAATATCTGTACTGAGAAACAATTAACTAACATGCGTGCTTCAGGTACTGACGAAAAAATGCGTATTGTTCCAAAAATCAACTTCAGTTTAGAAGAAGCTATGGAATATATTCAAGGTGATGAGTATGTTGAAATTACGCCTAACTTCATTCGTTTACGTAAAATCTACTTAGATGAAAACGAGCGTAAACGTATGGGAAAAACGTTATTAGCTAAATAATCATTCTTACAAATAGTTAAAAGGCAAAGTAAAACCATTGTGTTTTCTTTGCCTTTTTTTATCCCCCTCTTTGAGGGGGTGTCCGCAGGACGGGGGAGGATTTTCTCAAACAAACTTTCCTTTTAGTTTAAAAAAATTACCTTTGAATCCAAATATGAAACCGAGTTACGAAGAAATATATATGGAATTGGCCGAAAAGTTGGCTTTACGCTCTCACTGTGTAAAAGCACAGGTAGGAGCGGTCTTAACTAAAGATACACGTATAGTATCGCTTGGTTATAATGGTCCTCCAGCAGGCACACACAATTGTGATCAGGAGTGGCCAGAACATGGATGCGCAAGGGATAGTAAAGGAAGTTGCTCTTTGGCTCTTCATGCAGAGCAAAATGCGATTTTGTATGCTGTAAAAAATAATACGACCATTGATGGTTCTACGCTGTATGTTACCCTATCACCTTGTATTGCATGTGCTCGAGTAATCTACACGATGGGGATTAAGAGAGTTTATTACAAAAATAGTTACGCCGAATACAAAAAAATTCCATCTGATGAAGGCGTTGATTTTTTAAGAAAATTTGGCGTTGAAGTTATCAGATATAAAGGTAAAGAGTAATTAGCTAAACGTTATATTATAATTTTTAAATATCATACCATGTTTTTAAGAATCTTTTTTTTACTATTTGCTTTTTTAGTGCTTCAAAATGCTTGTTTAGCTCAAGAAGGAGGCGGTCCTCCTAAAAAAGAACAGTCAATGAAAAGCAAAAGAAAGCAGTATAAAGAGGATAAAAGAAAATGGAAAGAAGAGCGAAGAAATAAACGAGCTGAAGAGAAAAAAATCCGTGAACATCATAAGCGTATTCAAACCAAAGAAGTACGTAAACGAATGAAGCGAAGTAAAGGAAAAGCTGTTAGAAATAATACTCACCAACGTGAACCATTTTTTCAACGATTATTCCAAAAAAAGAGAGGAAAAGGATCCAAACAACCTAAAGAAAAAGTGTCTAAATCTCAGTAAGCCCAAGTGTGTTTTTGTTAGGTGCTTAATCCAATATTCTCAAAATAACCACTTATTGCCAAAAACCAACCACTTATCAAATGAGACCCTCCATTTAACAGTTTTCTAAAAATATGTTAAACTAAGTCTCTAAATTCGTGTTAATTCTTGTTAAGATTTAGTACCCTTTAACAAAAAAAACTTGGAAAATAACAACCACATAATCAGAATATTACAAAAAAGGAGCAGAAAAATTTGCACTAGTTACCTATCATTTATATATTTATCCGCTCGTACAAATCGAACGTAATTAAAAAACTATCAATATGTTAAGAAAAATTTACTTTTCAATCGTAACACTTTTATTAACTGGAGCCTCTGTATTAGCCCAAAACGGCGGGGGTGCCATTAAAGTTTTATTAAAAGATAAATCAAATGGAGAAACAATTCCGTTTGCAAATGTCGTTGCTTATCAAGGCGGCGTGCAAGTTGGTGTTGGAACTACTGATATGGATGGTTACGCAATGATTAAGCCATTAGCACCAGGTAAATACGACGTTAAAGGTGTTTATGTTGGTTATCAAGCACAAGAAATCAAAGGAATTGTAGTTGGTGAGTCTAAAACTGCTTATGTGACTATTGAATTATCTAACGGAGAAGGTGTTCGTTTGGATGAAGTTGTTGTTGTAGATTATCAAGAGCCTTTAGTTGATGGTGATATGAAATCTGGAGGTACTGTTACACGTGAAGAATACCAAAATATGGCTACTAAAAATATTAATTCAGTTGCAGCTACTACTGCAGGTGTTTACCAAGCGGATGAAGGATCTGAACTTAATGTTCGTGGTGGTCGTTCATCTTCTACTATCTATTTTGTGGATGGAGTTAAAGTAATCGGTGGTTTAGGTGTCACTCAGCAAGGTGTTGAACAGTTAAACGTTATTACAGGTGGTGTACCAGCTCAATACGGTGATGCTACTTCTGGTATTATTTCTGTTACAACTCGTGGTCCTCAAAGTAAATTTTTTGGTGGTGTTGAGTTAATTTCTTCTCAATTAACTGACAAATACGGTTATAATTCATT
>JBBIUW010000111.1:0-7621 GCA_037440045.1 Sphingobacteriaceae bacterium | reverse complement strand
GTAAATATATAATACAATGGAAGTAACAGGTCAATTAAAATTAAAGTACGACACGCAAAAAGTAAGTGAAAAATTTCAAAAAAGAGATTTTGTTTTAGCAACAGATTTAAGCACACCATATCCTCAATACGTGAGTTTTCAAGTAACTCAAGATAAATGTAATATGTTGGATAGTTTTAATCAAGGTGATGAAATTAAAGTTCAGTTTAACTTACGTGGACGTGAGTGGAATGGACCTCAAGGAATTAGATATTTTAATACTTTAGAAGCTTGGAGAATTGAAAAAGTAGGTTCTGCTCAATCTGCTCCAGCGCAAGGAAATTCAGGAATGCAAGAAAATACATCGGCACCTGTTTTTAATAGCAGTATTTCAGATAACGACGATTTACCTTTCTAATTAATTTTGAAATCAAAGCCTAAGCCGAAAGTCTTAGGCTTTTTTACTTTATGGCAAATTCAAAACCTTCAGTTCTTCTTATTTATACAGGCGGCACCATTGGAATGATGCAGGATGCGCGTACTGGCGAATTAAAACCATTCAATTTTAAAGCTTTAACTCAACAAATTCCCGAATTAGAAAAGTTTGATATTAAATTATCATCAATCTCGTTTAAGCATCCAATCGATTCTTCTAACATGCATCCAAAAGTATGGGTTGAATTAGCTGAAATTATAAAATCTAATTACGCTAAACACGATGGATTTGTTATTCTTCATGGTTCAGATACAATGTCATATACTGCCAGCGCTCTGAGTTTTATGTTAGAGAACCTCAAGAAACCTGTAATCTTAACAGGTTCTCAATTACCAATTGGGATTATTAGAACAGATGGAAAAGAAAATTTAATTACAGCTATTGAAATTGCAGCTGCACAAAAAAACAAAAAACCAATTGTTACCGAAGTCTGTGTGTATTTTGAATACAAATTGTATAGAGGTAATAGAACCTACAAATATAATTCGGCACATTTTGATGCCTTTAAATCGCCTAATTATCCTGCATTAGCTGAAGCTGGTGTTGATATTCAATACAACGAGTCTGCTTTGCTAAAACCTTCAAAAAAAGATTTAGCAATACACACCAAATTAGAAAATGATATTGCGGTTTTAAAATTGTTTCCAGGTATTAGTCAAAAGATAACCTTATCTATTTTAAATACTCCAGGAATTAAGTCAGTTATTATTGAAACCTTTGGAGCTGGAAATGCAAGTACAGAGGCGTGGTTTATTTCAGCATTAAAAACGGCTATTGATAAAGGAATTATTATTTATAATGTCACACAATGTTCTGAAGGTAAGGTTATTCAAGGAATGTATGAGACGAGCAGTGCACTTAAAAAAATTGGCGTGATTAGTGGCTTCGATATTACTTTTGAAAGTGCTATTACTAAGTTAATGTTTGTGTTAGGTCAAAAAGTATCACTAACAAAGGCAAAACAACTATTAGAAACAAACTTAAGAGGAGAAATTACTCTTTGAAAATAAAAAAATACTCTTTTATATAAATTATTATTACCAATATATGAAAAATCAAATTAACGTAGAAGGAATTAGATTATATGCTTACCATGGTTGTTTGCCAGAAGAAACTAAAGTAGGAGGAGAATATATTGTAGACGTATATATGGTGTATGATTTTCATGAGGCGGCTTTAAAAGATGATTTGAACTTAACCATTGATTATTGTGCGGTTTTTGAAATTTGTAAAGCAGAAATGGCAATCCCATCTAAGTTAATTGAGCATGTTGGTAAACGTATCTATGATAGAATCATACATGCATTTCCTAAATTAATAGAAACTAAAGTAAAAATTACGAAACTATTACCTCCTATGAATGGGCCTGTAGATAAAGTTTCTATTATTATTGAGGATTAAGATTCTGTTTTTCTTTTCACTAAAAGATAATAATTTCCTTCAATGGGTAAATACCCATACTCATAACAGAATGTGTAATTTTTACCTGTTTTGGTTGTTGTAATATTGGTGAAATAATTGAAGTTAAATCCTTTATCTATTAATTTTTGCTGCGAAACTTTAGCCGTTTCTTCTGGTAAAAGTTCCTCAATAATTCTTCTGTTTTTTCGTAAAATGTTATTGATGTTTCGCACATAATTTACATGGTCGCTGTTGAGTTTGTTATTATACGCATTTCTGCATAAATCACTGCAATATTTCTTGTCAACTCTTCCATTAAATGCCTCGCCACATTCTAAACAATTTCTTTTTTCCATATCTTTAAATTAAAAAATCTTTAGGAATTAAGCAAACAGGTATTGGATCCATTTTATGTTTATTAGCTCTGTTTCTGCTTTGATAGATTTGCATAGCTTCTTTTTGGCGTTCGTTTAATTCATAGCTTTCTTTGTTTTCGATGTAAAGCATCGCCCATTCTAATTCGTCATAAGTAGCTCCAATTTGGTCTTCGTCTGTTCTTCCATCAGCAAATAATCCATCTGTAGGTCTTGCGTTTAGTATATTGGGGGTTACACCTAACGCACCAGCCAATGCATAAACTTCTGATTTCATTAAGTCGGCAATAGGACTAATGTCAACTCCGCCATCTCCATATTTTGTGTAAAATCCAATTCCAAAATCTTCTACTTTGTTTCCTGTACCGGCCACTAATAATTTATGATGTCCAGCATAAGCATATAAAGTAGTCATTCTTAAACGAGCTCTAGTATTTGCCATGGTTAAAAAATCCTGAATAGTAGCATCGTAAGTCTTTTCCATTTCTTCAAAAATGGGAGTTAGATTTACTTCAGCGCTTGAAACATTTGGGTAGTTTTTTTTTAGCCATTCTATATGCTCATTACCTCTGTCGAACTCCGTTTTATGTTGCCTTATAGGCATATTTAAACAAATAACTTTTTTGCCAGTTAAGGCACATAAAGTAGATGTTAAGGCAGAATCTATTCCTCCAGAAATACCAATGACAAAGCCTTCTGTTTTTGATGTTTGAGAATATTGATTTAACCAATTTACAATATGATTAATAATGTCTTTATGTTTCATAGTTGAATGTGACTGTACTGTATAAAAATAAAAAAATCCCAGTGATTAACTGAGATTTTTTTTAGTTTATTTTTTTTGAAATATTAGAATAACATTCCAATGTTTATTTGAATTCCATCAGATAAGGCACTTTGTTTTGATTTTGTAGGAGCTGATGCTTTATTTACATTTTCAGCAATTTTATCTACAATAATATCAGAAGTTCCTTGGTATTGATTAATAAATCCTCTTAAATAATTAATGCTTAAGAATACAGATGTAGAACCAGATAAGTTATATTCTGCACCAAGTCCAACATTTAATCCAATGTTAATAGGCACTAAATCACCAGATGGTTTCATGTCTGTAATAGTACTGCTTCCATTTGAAATATATGAATTAGATCCTAAATCGTATTTTAATTCATTAATTTCATCAGTAGCTCTAAACTTAGTTTGGATAGCAATGTTTCCACCAAACATACCAAAGTATTTGAATCCAGAGATATCTTTAGTCATTAATTTTAATAATACAGGAATTGTTACATAAGTAGCTTTAACAGTTCTGCTTTTTAATTCATAAAGTTTGTCTCCATTACTTAAGTTTGAAGCATAAATAGCAGCAGCTCCTCTTGCGAAATCAAAATCTTTTGAATCTACATATTGATTGTTATTGTCTAAAACATAACCTTGACCATTTTTGTAAGTTTGTTTTCCTCCTAAAAAGTCGCCACCAATACCTGTTACAAAAGATGCTGTTGAGTTAATTCTGAATTCTGTTTGTAAGCCAAATCCAAATCCAAATTTTGTTCCTCCTTTTTCAACCACTTTGGTATCAGTACTTCTTAACCAAGTTGGAGTGGGAGATATTCTTAACCCAAAACGAAATTTTTTATCCGCATCATCTTGAGCAAAAAAACTATTAGCTAACAATAATGTGCTTGAAACTATCATTAAAATCTTTTTCATGTATTTTGTTTTTTATATAATTTAACATGGTAAAATTAATATAATTTTTGGTATGAAAATTCTTTTTAAAGTAATTACTCTTGTTTTAATTGTTAACTTTTTAACAAGCTGTGGCCACAGTCAATTGGATATTGATACAAGTAAAGTAAATGTGCCTCAAATTGAATTTAAAAGATTAGATAAAGATGTTTTTTTGTTAACGCCACAAAATAGCTCTACTAAAATGGAAGAGTATTATAAAAAGTATTCTACATTTTATACAAGGTATGTATCTTCTATTGTTAATAATGGTGGACAAGTTGATTCTTTATACTCACAAACCTTATTGAAATTCACTAATAATCAGGATATAAAAGCAGCACACAATGATTTAGAGAAAGTATATTCGGATAACGATGTGGAGCTTTTGGGCGATGAAATGACAGAGGTGGTTAAACGATTTAAAGTGTTTTTTCCTAAACGTAAAACACCTAAACAGTTTGTGACTTTTATGAGTGGCTTTCAGTATAATGTAGTGTATGTAGATTCTACGTTAGGTATTGGTTTAGATATGTATTTAGGTAACAATAATATGTTTTATAACATGATGGAACTACCTAAGTTTAGAACTCGTACAATGAACAAAGAACATGTGTTATCTGATGCGGTACGTGGCTGGGTAATTACAGAGTTTGATAATGCTGATCCTGTGAATAATTTATTAAACCATATGATATTTTATGGTAAAATATTTTATGTATGTGATGCTTTAATGCCTCAGGTTCAAGATTCTATAAAAATGGGCTATACTACAGCGCAAATGCAATATTTAGATAAATACGAAAAAAATGTTTGGGGCTTTTTTGCAAAGGATAATAAATTATACGACAATGATTTGAAGTTAGTGTCTGAATTTACAAGTGATGGTCCTTTTACCAGAGCAATTAGCAAAGAATGTCCGCCAAGAGTGGCTATGTGGTTAGGCAGGCAAATTGTGAAATCCTATATGGAACATAATGAAAATGTGACTTTAGAAGATTTAATGAATGAAAAAGATGTGCAGAAAATTTTATCTAAGTCAAAGTATAAACCATAGTTACGAAAAAGATAATCATTTAAGTGTTTCTTTAATCTTTTTAGAGAATGTTATTAAGAGAGCAACAATTACAACGTAATTCAGAGATATTAAGAAAATATATCCCAGAATTTGCTGTGCCTCAAATAGCCATGTGGATTATTGAATTTGATTTTAAATTAAAAATTACCAAAGAGCGAAGTACTAAGTTAGGCGATTACACTCCTCCCAGAGATGGATTGAATCATACGATTACCATAAATCATAATTTAAATCAGTATTCTTTTTTCATAACCTTGGTTCATGAAATAGCTCATTTGCATACATTTAATAAGTACCGTAATAATGTTGCCCCGCATGGCGAAGAATGGAAACAGTCATTCAGAATATTAATGACGCCGTTTTTAAGTACCGATAATTTACCGTTAGATATATTATATGCTTTGCGCAAGTATTTGCAAAACCCAGCAGCTGCAAGTTGTAGCGATGCTACTTTAATGCGCACATTAAAGTTATATGATACTCACGAAACAAACGGACATTTGATTTTATTAGAGCATTTGCCTTATCGCACTCATTTTTTATATAACGGTTCTCGTGTTTTCGAAAAAGGAGAAAAATTGCGTAAACGATATCGTTGCAAAGAAATAAGTACAGGTTCTGTTTACTTGTTTAGTCCGCTGGCCGAAGTTGAAGTGTTTGAAAAAGGTCAGGGATTTTAATTTATATTTTATTAATCTCTTTTTTATTCTTTTATATAGTCACTTCGAGTGTTTTTTGCCTGACTCTTGCAAAAAATGTATCGAGAAGTTACCATAGTTTTTGTTCTCGATACGAAAATTAAAAGAGGCAATCCCGATAGCTATCGGGATTCACTCGAACAGACAGAAATTAGGAATAAATAGAATAATAACAGCCTTAATTATTTTTTCAACAAAACGTTTTATAAGTCTTTAATAGTGAGTGTTTTATATCGCTATTAAAATTATTAAATGTTGATAAATCCAGTAAAATCAATGCTTTTATAGGTTTATATTTGTTAATAGGACTATTAAAATATCATAAAAATGACAGACGCTTCATTATTTTTTAAAATTGCTGCCGAGCTTAAAATCGACGCAAAACAAGTAAAATCAACTGTTGAATTATTAGACGAAGGTGCTACTGTACCATTTATTTCTCGTTACCGTAAAGAGGTAACTGGGAGTTTAGATGAAGTTCAGGTTATTACTATTAAAAACGAAATTGAACGTTTACGTCAGTTAGAACAACGCAGAGAAAGTATTTTAAAATCGATTGAAGGGCAAGGTAAATTAACACAAGAATTATCTGATAAAATTACAGCGGCTGAAACATTATCTACGCTTGAGGATTTATATTTACCATATAAGCCAAAACGTCGTACCAAAGCTACAGCTGCTCGCGAAAAAGGATTAGAGCCTTTAGCACAATTAATTTTAGCTCAACAAACCAAAGAATTATTTCCAGAGGCTTTACAATTCGTTAATAAAGAATTAGGCGTAGAACATCCAGATGATGCTTTGGCAGGATCTAGAGATATTATTGCTGAGATTATGAGCGAAGATGCAGTAGCTCGTGAAGGAATGAGAACCTTATTTAAAAAATCAGCAACTATAAAAACAAAAGTAATTAGAGGAAAAGAGGAAGAGGGACAAAAATTTGAAGATTACTTTGAATGGGAAGAACCTTTAATGTCTTGTCCAAGCCACCGTATGTTGGCTATGCGTCGCGGTGAGAAAGAAGATTTTTTAATATTAGATATTATTGTTGATGAAGAGGTAGCTCTTGAACAATTAAAAAAACAATTCATCACTTCTCGTAATGAATGTGCTGAACAAATAGAAATGGCCATTGCCGATGGTTACAAGCGTTTATTGCAACCAAGTATTGAAGCAGAAATGCGTTTAATGACAAAGCAAATGGCTGATGAAAAAGCAATTCAAGTGTTTGCAGATAACTTGAGAGAATTATTATTAGCATCGCCGTTAGGACAAAAATCAATATTAGCAATCGATCCTGGTTTTAGAACAGGTTGTAAGGTAGTAGCATTAGATGCTCAAGGAAAATTATTAGAAGAAACTGTTATTTACCCGCACGAGCCACAACGTCGTGTGATGGATTCGCAGCATGTGGTAATGGCGTTATGCGCTAAACATGAGTTGGAAGCTATTGCCATTGGTAATGGAACAGCGTCTCGTGAAACAGAACAATTTATCAGAAGTATTGATGTGTTGCCTAAAACAATACCAGTTATTATGGTGAGTGAAGCTGGAGCATCTATTTATTCGGCTTCTGATGTCGCACGAGAAGAATTTCCTGAATATGATTTAACTGTGCGTGGCGCGGTTTCTATTGGCCGTCGTTTGGCCGACCCATTAGCAGAATTGGTAAAATTAGATCCAAAATCAATAGGTGTTGGTCAGTATCAACATGATGTAGACCAAGTTGCTTTAAAAAATAAATTAGATGATGTGGTAATGAGTTGTGTAAATGGAGTAGGAGTAGAGTTAAATACGGCTTCCAAACAATTATTATCTTATGTATCTGGTATTGGCGAAGGATTAGCAAAAAATATTGTGGATT
>JBBIUW010000110.1:0-7637 GCA_037440045.1 Sphingobacteriaceae bacterium | reverse complement strand
TGGGAACCCTCAACAAAATTGCAACACGCTTCGGTAGTATATGAAACTCGTTTTGGAAAAGACGGACATATAAACGAAGATATTTCTCAAGTTGATGTTTCAAAAATTCCAGACCACGATTTATTAGTTGGTGGCTTTCCTTGTCAAGACTATTCAGTTGCAACAACTTTAAAAAACTCAAAAGGATTAATCGGTAAAAAAGGAGTTTTATGGTGGAGTATTCATAAAATACTTTCAGAAAAAAAGAAAAAACCAAAATATTTATTTCTTGAAAATGTAGATAGGCTTCTTATTTCGCCCTCAGGACAAAGAGGTCGTGATTTTGCAATTATCTTACAAAGCTTAAATGACTTAGGTTATGCTGTAGAATGGAGAGTAATAAATGCAGCTGAATTTGGTATGCCTCAACGAAGGAGAAGAATTTTCATTTTAGCATACTTAAAAGGAACTACAATTTATAAAAACATAAAAGAAGTATCACCAATAGAATGGATTCTAAAAGAAGGCACTTTGGCAGAAGCATTCCCGATAACTAAGGAGAATAATTTATCTCCAATAAAATTTAAACTCGAAGGTGATATTGTTTCTATTTCCGAAAACTTTAACAAAAATGAAATTGTAGGTCTTTTTGAAAATACTGGTCTAATGATTAATGGAATAGTAACTACCGTAAAAACAAAACCAAATTACGAAGGTAATTTTACAACGCTTAAAGATCTCGTTCAAAATGGAGAAGTGACTTCTGAATTTTATATAGATAAAAATGATATTGATAAATGGATTTATTTAAAAGGTCCTAAAAAAGAAATGCGGACTAACGCACAAGGTTTTGAATATAATTATAGTGAAGGAGGAATGATATTTCCTGACCCATTAGATAAACCTTCTCGAACAATTATTACAGGCGAAGGGGGAAAATCTCCATCTAGATTTAAACACGTTATCAAAACTCCTAAAGGCTTTAGACGACTTTCACCAGTGGAACTTGAAAGACTAAATATGTTTCCTGACAATCACACAAAATTAGATGGCGTTTCAGATACAAAAAGAGCTTTCTTTATGGGAAATGCTTTAGTAGTTGGAGTAATAGAAAAAATAGGAATTGCTTTAAAACAACAAATAGAAAATGAAGTTACCTTACAATCCAAATAATAAAGATTCAATAATTGAATTTGCAAAGCTGCTAATTGGTAAATCAGTTGATTCTGAATTCAAAGCACTTATTCCTAAACTTAATTTGCCTAATAGTGATAAAGGACAATTAGGTAAAGTAATCGAAGAGTTGTATTTTAAATACAAGCCAAATTCTAATTCTGCTGCTGATTTCAAAAAGGCTGGGCTCGAATTAAAATCAAGTGGATTAAAACAACTCAAAAATAAAGAGTATAGAGCAAAAGAAAGATTAGTTCTTAATATTATAAACTTTATAAATGCTATTAATCAAAAGTTTGATGATGATTTTTTAACTGGTAAAAATGCTCATTTATTACTAGTCTTTTACTTGTACCAAAAAAACATAAATCAACTTTCTTCGATTATTAAACTAGTGGGAGATTGGAAATATCCAAACGAAGATTTAGAAATTATTAAAAAGGATTGGGAACTAATTAAGCAAAAAATTGTTGACGGTAAGGCTCACGAACTCTCAGAAGGTGATACATTTTATTTAGGAGCTTGTACAAAAGGTGGTAAAGGAGGAAATTTACGACCGCAACCTAATAGTAAGATTCAAGCTAAACAAAGAGCCTATTCATTAAAACAGGGTTATGTAAATCATATTATTGCTTCAATTGCAAATGAGCCAACTGAAATATACGGAAAGTTAATTCCATCAGTAGCTGTTGCAAAAAAATTGACAATAGAGCAAATTGTAATTTCAAAATTTGAACCTTATTACGGAAAAACAATCAAACAAATTATTTCTTTGACTGGAATTAAGCTTAACACAGCTGCAAAAAGCTTTTATGCTAATCTCACTAAAGCTATTCTTGGAATTGAACTTAATAAAGAAATTGAAGAGTTTGAAAAAGCTGAAATTATAGTAAAAACAGTAAGACTCAAGGAAAATAATTTACCAAAAGAGGACATTTCATTTCCAAATTTCAAATACGAAGAAATTGTAAATGAAGAATGGGACGAATCAAATTTCAAAGACATTTTAGAACATAAATTTTTGTTTGTATTTTTTCAGTTTGAAAATAAAAAACTAGTCCTAAGAAAAGTGAAATTTTGGAACATGCCTTATTCAGATATTCTTAAAGCAGAAAAAGTCTGGATAGAAACAAAAGAAGTTATTTCTAAAGGTAAAATTGTAAAAGGATTCAAAACAGATAAAAACGGAAAAGTTAGCCGCGTAACAAATTTCCCTAGTAAAAAATTTAATTCTGTTTCACACGTTAGACCTCATACAACAAATTCATCACACACATATCCCCTTCCAACGAAAGATAAATTGACAAAAGCAAAAGAATATACAAAACATTGTTTTTGGCTCAATAATACATACATAAGGGATGAAATATTTTTAAAATAAAAGATAACATTTACCAATTATTCTCAAAACTAAGCCGCTTATAAAGCGGCTTTTTGTTTAAGTCTTGATTTATTTAAAAACTTTTTGTCTGCGTTATCTACTTTGAGCAAAGTAATGCAAGCCTCCTTACGCTCATTGGGTGTCAAAAAAAGAGTAACCAAAGTAATACTCCATCAAATTCAACAACAAGCTCGACAACAACTGCGTGTTCACTCTAAAGCTGACACTTCAAGACTTTAAAGGAAAGCAGCGCAAAAGCTGACCTAAATATACAGAAACTGGTAATTGAAAAACTAAGTATTATTAACAGCCACTAACACAAGCTACCATTCATGCGGGCGGACGCTCAGTACAAAAGCTCGAACTGATAACGCATTTATTTAAAAACTGCTCAGTAGTTTTATTTCATTACGGTAAAGCACCAGTTTTTTATTGTTCTCTAATTGTTTTAATAAACGAGAGATGACTACCCTACTCGTTCCCATCTCTTCGGCAATTTGGTTATGTGATAAAGGAATAGATGTTTTACCGGTTACCTTAGCTTTGTTTTTCAAATACTTAATTAAACGCTCATCCAGTTTATTAAAAGCAATGCTCTCTAATGATTTTAATAATTCATTAAAACGCTGCGTAAAACTATTAAAGATATAACTCTTCCAACTTGGATATTTAATTAACCATTCGTCCAACTTATCATGAGGTATGGCAATTAACTCCACATTATCTTCGGCAATGGCTTTTATCTCGCTTTTTCGAGCTTCCATACAACAGGTGTATGCCATGGCACAACTTTCGTTAGAGCCTAAATAATATAATAAGATTTCTCTATCCTCTTCATCTTTACGCATTACTCTGATTGTACCTGATAATATCAATGGCATAAACTTTATGTTTTTGCCATAATCCATAATCACATCTCCCTCTTTAAACTTAGAAATTTTGCCAATGGCTACAATCTCCTCAATTAATTTTGGTTCAAGTATCTGACTTAATTTTTCTTTTAGGTTTTCCATATTATTATATAAATCAAAAATGTAAAATTATACATTATCTAAATTCGTAAGTAGTACCTTTTAATTGCGTTAACAAAGTTTGTGGTTCGTCTGTAGCCGTTGCTCTGCCTTCTATTTTTGGTGCTACAGGCGAGTGTTGTTTTAAATACTCTATAATCACATCATGCATTAACAAAACCGATTTTTGAGGATTTTTCACATGCTCTATTCTGCACAAAGTATCATCTGGATCTCCCTCTCGTTCACAAGCCACAATACTATATTCTTTTGTTAAATCAATAGGTTGCCCAGCTACTTTAACTGAGTTTACACGTTTGCCAAACTCATTACCTATTGTAAAGTTTACTTCCATACCATTGTAGCGAACAAACCAACCACCAAAACGTTTAGATGGATCTTTAGCAAAAGCATTTTGCAATTCTTTTTCTAACCAATCCCACACCTGCTTTCCTGTTACTACACCTGTTTTGGCTTCGCTGTTTACAGGTAACATATTCCATAAAAACTCTTTGGTAATAGTAGCCACTCCTGTTTTAGAATCAACCGCCAAAGGCTGGCAAAATCTAAATCCGTTAGATAGGGCAATATCTGGTTTAAATTTCCATTTAATGGCATCCGTTATTAAATTATCCATAGGTGTTTCCATCACAAAATAACGCACCAATGGTGTTGTACTGGTACCAATAACGGTTTGCATATCTTTTTTAAATGGTTCGTAGGCTTTGTCAATCATTGCCTGCATATTTTTATCGGCAGGATATTTCACAGGGTCTACATCCAATAATTCATATTTAGTATCTATTAGTTTTCCGTTTTCAATTACTAAATCCAGTTTTCCTAAAAAAGAACCAAAGGCTCCACACTCAATGACTTTAGTGTATTTCCCTTGAATGGGCACTCGCACACGTTCATGTGTATCGGCTCCCATAATCACATCCACACCTTCGGCTGCAGGATTATTAGCTAAACCAACTTGTTGTGCCAAGCCCATATGTGTGGCAACTAATACAACCGCACAACCTTCTACTTCTCTCAACAGCTTCACGTATTTCGCCAAATTAACTTCGGCGTGGTCAAAACGTAAACCCTCGCTATAAGCAGGCGACTGACGTTTAGGAATTAAATGATCGGTGTATCCAATCACTCCCACTTTCACACCAGCAATATATTTAATCCAATAAGGTTGGTAAACTAATTCGCCATTATCTGCATCGTTGGTTTTATGCCACATGTTGGCGCAAATTTTAGCTGCGTTGGCATGTCCCATATCATACAACATTTTCTTTTTCTTGTACACCACTTCCCAATTGCCCGGCAACATTAAATCGTAACCCAGTTTATTAAAAATAGGAATCAAAGCTTCGCCTTCTGTTAACGAAGCAACAGCGTGCCCGTGAAAATAATCGCCACCATCATATAAAATAGTGTTAGCAAGATTCTTTTTTCTGAACGTTTCAATCATGGTTTTTAAAACAGCCATGCCTCCACGTTTTTTGTAAACCGCCTGATTATTTTCCCAAAAAAATTCGTCGTGCGTATTGATTTGAGAATGTATATCGGTAGTAATTAAAACCGTAATGGTTTGTTTAGAAGGAGTTGCTACATCTTCTGTTATTTCTTCAGAAACTATATTGGAAGCTACCACATCCGACAAAGGATTAAATACAGTGGCTAAACCCAATAAAGCTGATTTCTTTAAGAAATCTCGGCGATGATTAGATTCCGTTATATTGTTTTTTGTATGATTTTTCATAAAAAATTTAATTCGAATTTCAATGTACGATTAAATTTTAAAATCCAGAATCAAATTTAGGTTAAACATGTTTACTTTATTGTAAACGTATTTTAAATTATTGTAGGTTTCTCCAGCGTTTATCTTATAAACTACTAGCGCTTTTAATTCAAAACCTTTTAAAAATTTACCAAAGGCATACGAAGCATCTAAATTAATTTGATGATAAGATGGCATACCATATTTATTTAATCTGTAATTTTTCACATCAGGTAACTGATAATATCCATATCCCAAGCCTGTTTTAAATTTCTCATGAAAGACATTGAAAGATGTTTTAACAACATAGGCATGAACGTTTCCAAAACCCTCGTTTCGCTCTCTCGATAAAAATGTATAAAATGGGTCTTTGCCCCACTCTCTCGGCATCATATATCTTCCATCACCTGTTATGTGCGTATAATTTAAAGAGGTATTAATTCTTTTATTTTTAATTCCAAACTGCGCACTGATGACATTGGATTGAAATCCTTTATTTACGTATGTTTTTTTAGGGTCGCTATTCCCTCCCTGATTAATAGCATCTTGGTGCAAGTATATAATACCTTGATACAATTTTGTTTTTTCGGTTAAGGATTGATTGGTATTGATTTCAATCAAAGCTGTATTCATCACATTATCCAACATACCATTCCACACATTGATTTTTAATTTATCATTTGGCTGAAAATAGATATTGGCAATGGCCATACCGGATGATAACAAATTATTATAATAATTAGATTTTGTACCATCAACATTAACTCCCACAGGATTAATACCCATTGAGTTTTGAAGCACATACCACTTTAACGTTGATCGCGGAGATACACCCCAAATCCAACCGCCGTTAATGCCAAACTTTTTTGATTCATTAATCGTTAGCCAAGCACCTTCTTCAATTGTTGGACGCATCCTGCCATCCTGAGGATTAAAGAAAGGCGTAGTGATATTTAATTTACCAACTGTTATTGAACTTTTAGATAGCGTGTATTTAGCATACAATTCCTCTAAACGATATAAATTATTTTTATTAGATGGATTCTCCACATCAAACAACCCAACCTCATATCTATTAGGGCTTAATGTTAACGAATCGGGTAATGCAATATTGGAGGATTTAATATTATAGATAAAATAACCACTAAAACCAAACTGAAATCCAAAAAAGGATTTGGTTAGCATCCCTATTCCAGCTCCAGAAGCTAATGCATAATCGTCTTTTAAATTCCCTTCGTTTAAGGTTGACATTAAAAAGGTTCGTGAACTTAAACTCCATTTAGCCTTCGTGAAAATTTCTTTAAACACTAAAGTATCTTTTGGCTTTACCAAAGAATCCTGAGAAAACGCATAACTACTTAATAGATATAGAAATCCAATTAAGTAATAGCTAATATTATTTTTCATTTGAAAAATTAATTTAAATTTTTAGTTTCCTGCTTTGATATAGCTCCAACCTAACTCTTGTTTGCTAACTATTTCCAATATCCCCGCAGGTACAAAACCTGATGAAGTAATTATTTTTGAGCGATCTACTTTTCTTTCTTTCATCGAAAATTCACAGGCATTAAATACTACACCTTTTTCTGCCAATGTTTTAATTTTATCTTCAACAATGGTTTTACCTAATACCAACATATCTAAACCAGCACCATGACATACCACTTCAATTTTTGTGGTTGGTGATACGCTTAATATATTATTGAACTGTTTCATTAATTGCTTATGAGCAGTTGTATCTCCGGAAGTTAACTGAAAAATAATTTTATGTTCAGGGTTTGAACTTTCTGATTTTGATTGTGCTTTTGTTGTAAAAGAAAACACGATTAACACAACAACTGCAATGACTTTATTGAATAATGAATTCATCATCTTTAATTTTTTAAATTATACTTTAGCCTTTTTTGCTTTTTTCATAGCATCCAATTTTTCTTTAATTGGTTTGTAAGGACCATATTTATGCTGCTTCTCATCAAAGCCATCAGCATAAGGACCAAACGGGTGATCAAATGGTTTATCTTCAATTTTTGGCCAGTCTTTTTTAATATCTTTTTTAGGACGAGCTTGTGAATTGACGAATGCTGCTACATCCCATGCTTCCTCATCACTCAATTGTGGGCTGTTATGACTAGCACCTAAAGGCATATTGTATTTAACATACTTAGCAAAGTTTGACATGCGGTATAAGCCAGCACCATCATTATAACTATGTGGTCCCCATAATGGCGGATACGTATAAGCTGTTTTCTCTCCATTCATTAATCCTAATCCATCAGCCTGATGACAAGATTGACATTTTTCGGCATAAATAGTTTTTCCT
>JBBIUW010000109.1:0-7685 GCA_037440045.1 Sphingobacteriaceae bacterium | reverse complement strand
ACTTTAAATTTTAGTTTTATAAAAACGCTTTTAATAACTAGTATAATCATATCTTGTTTAATGCTTTGTATTGGTGAATTAACAGCCAGTGATTTTAACCCATTCATTTATTTTAAATTCTAACGATGCTTCATAAAATAAAAATAGTACTGTTTGTTTTTCTGTTTGCGCTTTTATGGGTGCCAATGATACAACAGCAGTATAAAGTTTTTAATGAGCTAGAATTAAAAGGTGCTTTTTTAAAGCCTAACATGCCGGTCTTTACTTTAGATTCATTAAATAATCTGGAGTTTCAGAAAAAATTTGAAGATTATCAAAACTTTAACTTTGGTTTCCGTCCGTTTTTTGTAAAGCTCAGAAACACTGTAAACTATGTCGCATTTGATGAATTAAGTCTTAGTGATAATATAGTTGGAAAACAAAAATTTATATTTAGTGTAGGATCTACAAGACGAACATTAGGACTTGATTATAATGGTTTGGAAAAAAACAATGCTACTCTTGATAAAATAAACGTATTGAAGCGCGGTGTTGAAAAACATGGAGGGAAATTTTTAGTTCTCATTGCGCCATCAAAAGAAAGTGTAATACCTGATTATCTTCCTCGTCCTTTTAATGAAGATTTTAATCCTCAAACAGATTATAAAGATTTTACAGAGGGTATGAAAAAACGTCAAATTGAGTTTATTGATTATTGTGCAATATTTAACAAACTCAAACAAAGTGGAAAACCTTTGTTTACAAAAACAGGATTCCATTGGTCGCTTTATGGAGCATCTATTGCACAAGACACTTTAATAAATTATATCCAAAAAACATCTGACAAGCCCATACCACAATACGAACACATTGGAGTTGAGTTTTCTAAAACACCTAGAGGATCGGATGCTGACTTTGAAGAGCCTTTAAATTTACTGGTTGATATTGGTCAGGCACAATACATATATCCAAAATTAAAGATGAAAGAATCTACTAAAAACAACTTTCGTCCAAAAGCAATTTTTATTGGCGACAGTTATTTTTGGCAAATCAAGGGGCAAAAAATTCTTCAAGAAGTGTTATCTAAAGATTCAAAATACTGGTATTATTTTTCGAGCAATTCTTTTCCGATTGGAGATGAACCTGCTGTGCCAATGAGCAATATTGATATTATACAAGAACTTGAGAATTCAAATTATGTTATACTCATAGCTAATATAGGTAACTTAGGGACTTTCCCATTTGGAGTAGATGAATACTATTCTACCAATAATACAGAATGGCTAATACCAGAAATAGAAAATGGAATGAAAATAATTTCAAGCTTTGATAAGTTACAAAAAGAAGCAAAAACAAAGCATATTAATTTAAATGATTTAGTGGCAAACGAAATAAATAAAATCTATCAACATAAAACAGCCATTTTTATAAAAGCAACTAATAATAAATTTGTTTGTTCCGATAAAAATCTTGATAGTCGGTTAATTGCAAATCGTGATGTTGTTGGGCAATGGGAGACTTTTTCATTATTACAGTTAGACGACAATCATATTGTTATACAATCTTATGAAACAAGATTTCTTTCTGCAGAATCAAGTAATAATTTTGAACTCAATACAACCAAAACAAAAATAAGTAAATGGGAAATTTTTGAAATAGAAACGTTAAAAGATGATTTTGTTGCATTTAAGGCCGCTAATGGTAAATACCTTTGTTTAGACGAAAAATCAAATTTAATTTTTGCCAATAAAACTACTATTGGAAAAACCGAAATGTTTAAAATTGAAAAAATCACTGGAAAATAGCCTAAACACAAGTATTTTAACCACGAGTAACACTTTATTACATCCAGTTTTAGTAATTTTTCTTTAAAATTTGTCTTTAATATCGATTAATTATATATTTATGTTTCAAAAAATAAATACCATGATTAAAAAAATACTTTTAGCTTTCGCTCTATCATTATCGTTTATTCAAGTTAACGCTCAAAACGAAGAAACGAGAGAATTAAACTGTTATAATAAATGGTCAATTAAATTTGAAGAACGTGGTGCTGACGAAGTAGAAGATGGTATTTATGAGGATGTAATTATTACTTCTCGTATTGGCGCAAAAGCAAACTGTTGGAGCGGGAAAGCTGAAGTGAGAAAGAAAAAATTAGTTAAGTTTTACATTATTAAAGAAGATAATACCTATGAAGAGGTTACACGCACTTGGAAAAAAGACTTTGATAATAAAGACGTAGATATTATTAACGGCATTAGTGAAACAATGTTAACTGTTCACAACGAAATGATTAATGTATTGTGGCCTAAAAAAATAAAGCCTAAAAAGGCTGCTGCTAAAAAAGCTCCAGAACCAACTGATGATTAATATTAAAAAAGAAACCCGCAATTAGCGGGTTTTTTTATTCTTCTTTAAAAGGGTTTCTTGGAATCCATTCAGTAGGTTGTAAAAATTGCATAAACGGTTTCATAATTAATTTGGAAACTGTATTCTGTGGTTTAATATAACATAATAACTCATGTGCTTTTGCTCCCACGGTTGTTTTAATTTCTGAAGCTGTACGGCCTAAATTTATTTTTGTTTTATGCATTAAAATAGCTTGTTCAATAAAACTATATAAAATAGTTTGATACAATTCGTATTCTTTATTTAAAGCATAATCAAAGCCTATATAATGAGCCTCTACTTCATTTTCCAAGCAAAAGCCACAAGCAAATGAAACCATTTTATCATCTAAAAACCAAGCATCAACATAAAAAGAATTTGTATCGGCTTTAATCACATCTTCAAAATAGCCAGGCGATAAATGCACTAACTTAAATTTGGCTTGATTAAATACTTGTGTGTATAAATCATGCAACGTGGTTTTATAAAAAGATACTTCTGCTCTTGACAACCTTTTTTTAGTAAGCGATGCGCTTGCTCTTAAAATTCCTTTAGCTCTATTCCTATATTTTTTAGAAAAGCAATTGATGTAATCTGCTAGTGTGCTTAAACCTGGAGGTAAATTAATAATCATATTAGGTTCCACATTAAAATGCTTAAACCTTGTACAATACCAACAATCCTTATCTCCAAAACCTTCTTCGTAAAAATCTTTTACCAAAATGGCAGATATTTTTCCTCTCAGTTTTTCTGCTCTCGATACACAATCAATAACTCCTTCTACTAATTTAAATGTTGTTTTTTTACTATTTACATCTAAATAAAATCCATGCTCTCCACTAATAAAATTATTACCACAAGTTACCAAACGCATAATTGTTTCGTGCTCGTTGTGGTCAATATATCTTTGAAATACAGAGGCTCTTTTGCTTTTTAATTCAGTAATTTGTTTTTCAATCAATTCTCCAAACAAAGAGGCTGGAAAATCATTGATTTGAAAATACACAACACCTATTGGGTTTTTCCTATTATATACAATCACATACCTAAAACGAAAATGCTCCGACTTTTCTTTATGTAAAACCTGTAAATATGAATAAGACAAAAACACATTTTTGTTTTTCATAGCCTTTGTCCATTCAGCTTCTGGAACATCAGAAATTTCCTCAAAACAGGTAAAAGAATAGCTGCTAAATAGCTTTCTATTAGGTTTTAAAATATTCTTGCTTAGTATTTTATCACAAAGTGCAAACATCAAATTGCTAATAGTGGGAATATGTCATCAAACATCATTACAACACTTTCCTTTACAGAAAGTTGAGATGTATCAATGCTATAAATAGCATTTGTTGGTGTTTCAAACGGGTTAGATACTCCTGTAAATTCTTTTATTTCACCTGATCTTGCTTTTGCATAGTGTCCCTTTACATCTCTTTGTTCACAAACGTCAAGCGGTGTAGCAATATGATATAAAATAAAATGTTGTTGACCAATAATGTTTTCAGCCATCATTCGTAGTTGATTTGTAGGGGTTATTAAACTACATATTACCAAAACACCGCAACTTGCTAATTGTTTGGCAAGCTCTGCTGTTCTGCGAATATTTTCGGTTCTATCCTCCATACTAAAGCCTAGGTCTTTATTAATTCCTTGACGCAATACATCTCCATCTAATACTTTTGTAAGTATTCCTTCCTCATATAATCGCCTTTCTAATTGATATGCCAAGGTTGTTTTGCCTGATCCTGAGTAACCTGTCATCCATATAACCAAACCTTTATGAGACAGTAAATTCTCTTTATCAGAACCTGTAACAAGTTCGTCTTGATTTGAAAATATATTATTTGAATGGATCAAATTACTGTAAAATAAGAATTTAAAAATACAATTAAATATCTTACTTTTGAAGTAAATAACCTGTTTTAATAAAGATTAACATGGCATACGATTTTAGACACAGCCCCGTAGTTGACCAAGTAGGGATTGAGGAACGAGTGGCGCGTTTTAATACACGCAGTATTAAAAAAGGAAGTAAAATACAAGCGTTAAAACTAGCGCTTAATATGATAGACTTAACCACTCTTGAGGGAAAAGATACCGAAGGAAAAGTAAAGCAAATGTGCTACAAAGCGATGCATCCACATGATGCTTTACCAGGGTTGCCGACAACTGCAGCAGTGTGTGTTTACCCTACTATGGTAAAAACCGCCAAAGATGCTTTAAAAGGAAGCAACGTAAAAGTGGCTTCTGTTTCTACAGCATTTCCTAGCGGTAACTCCACTATGGAAATAAAATTACTGGATACAAAATTTGCGTTGGATAATGGTGCTGACGAAATTGATATGGTAATTAGTCGCGGTGAATTTTTGAAAGGCAATTACAATTTTGTATTTGACGAAATTGCTGCTATTAAAGACATAACGCATAAATATAAAGCCCGCTTAAAAGTAATTTTTGAAACAGGCGAAATTTCGACATTAGATAATGTGCGTCGTGCAAGCGATATTGCTATTTATGCAGGAGCCGACTTTATTAAAACATCTACAGGAAAAATTGGAGTAGCAGCAACTATGCCTGTTACGTTAGTAATGTTAGATGCTATTAAAGAATATTATTACAAAACAGGCATACAAGTAGGGATGAAACCTGCAGGTGGTATTAGCACTGCTAAAGGGGCATTACAATACTTGGTAATGCTTCACGAAACTTTAGGTAACGCTTGGTTAGATAACAAATGGTTCCGTTTTGGTGCAAGCTCTTTAGCTAACGATTTAATTCTTCAATTAGAAAAAGAAGCGAAGGGTGTTTACTATAGTAAAGATTATATATCCGTAGATTAAAATATTTCCCGCTAATCGCGCTGATTATCGCTGATTTTTTCTGCGCCAATCTGCGAAATCTGCGGGACAACAACAAACATACAATGGCAAAAAAAGAAACAAAAAATTTAGAGTTCTTCACTGATTGGAAATACGCTCCGTCTCCTGAAGCAACTGATCATATTCGTTTACAAAAGCAATACGATTTATTTATCAATGGTAAGTTTGTGAAACCAAACTCGGGTAAATATTTCGATACGATTAATCCTGCAACCGAAGAAAAAATTGCATCGGTAGCCGATGCTAATGAAAAAGATGTAGATAGTGCTGTAAAAGCTGCTCGTAATGCATACGACAAGACCTGGAAAAAAATGCCGGCTAAAGAGCGTGCCAAATACATTTACCGTATTGCGCGTTTAATTCAGGAGCGTGCTCGTGAACTGTCAGTTATCGAAACGTTAGATGGTGGTAAAACTATTCGCGAAAGTCGTGATATTGATGTGCCTTTAGCGGCTAATCATTTCTTTTATTATGCTGGTTGGGCAGATAAATTAGAGTATGCGTTTCCTAATCGTAACCCACAATCCTTAGGTGTTGCTGGTCAAATTATTCCATGGAACTTTCCATTATTAATGGCTGCTTGGAAAATTGCCCCTGCTTTAGCAACAGGAAATACCATCGTTATTAAACCTGCTGAAACAACTCCTTTAACTTCTTTAAAGTTAGCTGAAATCATTCAGGAATCAGGATTACCTGATGGTGTGGTAAATTTTGTAACGGGTTTTGGCCCTACAGGCGCAGCTATTGTGAATCATAAAGATGTAAACAAGGTTGCTTTTACCGGAAGCACAGGCGTTGGTAAATGGATTCAAAAAGCAGTTGCAGGAACAGATAAAAAATTAACTTTAGAATTAGGTGGCAAAGCAGCTAACATCATATTTGAAGATGCTCCAATTAATCAAGCAGTTGAAGGCGTCGTAAACGGCATATTCTTTAACCAAGGTCACGTATGTTGCGCGGGCTCTCGTTTGTTTGTACAAGAAAGCGTTGCTGATGAAGTTATCAGAAAACTAAAAGATAGATTAGAAACACTAATTGTTGGCGACCCACTAGATAAGAATACTGACATTGGTGCTATCAACTCAAAAATGCAATTGAATAAAATTAATGAATATTTAAAAATTGGTGTGAATGATGGAGCTGAGTTATATCAAAGCTCTTGCTCAATCCCTAAAAAAGGATTCTTTGTGAAACCGACTTTGTTTTTAAATGCATCTCAATCTCACCGTATTTCTCAAGAAGAAATTTTTGGACCTGTATTAGCGATTCAAACATTCCGCACCATTGAAGAAGTGATTGAAAAAGCAAATAATATCCCGTATGGTTTAAGTGCTGGTGTGTGGACAGATAAAGGTTCTCGTATCTTTAATATGACAACTAAATTACGTGCTGGTGTAGTTTGGGCTAATACATACAACAAGTTTGATCCAACTTCTCCGTTTGGTGGTTATAAAGAAAGTGGATTTGGCAGAGAAGGTGGCTTACATGGTTTAATGCCTTATCTTAAATTTTAATTTAACCGCAAAGAGGCGAAGAAGATGCAAAGAGCGCAAGAGAAAATAGTAGAAAACGAAATCTCACAATTAATTATTGGTTGTGCAATTAAAGTTCATACTGCTCTTGGCCCAGGATTATTAGAGTCGGCTTATGAAGAGTGTTTGTACTATGAATTATTAAAAGAAGGATTAAAAGTTGAGAAACAAAAAGCTTTACCTCTAATATATGAGGAAATAAAATTAGAAGTTGGTTACAGATTAGATTTGATAGTAGAGGATAAAGTAATTGTGGAAATAAAAGCATGCGAAGGGTTAACCGATGTTCACTTAGCACAGGTATTAACTTATTTGAAATTAAGTGATGTGAAATTGGGATTATTAATTAATTTCAATGTAACAAGAGTAAAAGACGGAATTAAAAGAGTAGTAAATAATTTATAAACAAAGCAGATTACCTCTGAGTTCTTTGCGCAAAAAACTCAGCGATCTCTGCGGTTAAATAAAATGGAAAGAATAGAAGTTTTAAAAACATACAAAATTTATATCGGCGGACAGTTTCCGAGAACTGAAAGCGGCAGATATTATGTTGCAACAAATAAAAAACAACAGGCATTGGCCAATGTTTGTTTGAGTTCGCGTAAAGATGTCCGCGATGCCATTGTTGCTGCACGCAATGCTTTTGGCGGATGGAGCGGCAGAGCAGCGTTTAACCGTGCACAAATTTTATATCGCATTGCCGATATGCTGGAAGGAAGAAGAGCACAATTTGTTGATGAATTAATTAAACAGGATGCATCTGCAAAAGATGCTGAACAAGAAATTAATCTTTCCATCGACCGATTAATTTATTATGCGGGTTGGTGCGATAAATATCAACAAGTATTTGGTTCAGTAAATCCTGTTGCTTCATCACATTTTAATTTTTCTGTTCCCGAACCAA
>JBBIUW010000108.1:0-7721 GCA_037440045.1 Sphingobacteriaceae bacterium | reverse complement strand
AGAAAATCAAACTTCCTGGATTGTTTTTAGCTGACCGGATTGATTGTTTTATGCCAATTTCCGGCAAGCCGTCTCTTTCATCGGGATCAATAAAAAGCTCATGGTTTTTCCCTCTGTTTGTAAAAAAGTGATTTTAAATAGTTATGAAGTATTAGCCATTGAATGGATGACCATTTTACAGGCTATTGACTATTTAAAAATGCAAGATAAACTATCAACCAAATCAAAAGATGCTTACGAAAAATTGCGTAAAGTATTCCCTTGTTTTGTTGAAGATTCAATCAAATACAAAGATGTTAAAGCTGTTAGAGATTTTATATTTTATAACCATATAGAGATTTTATAGATGGAATACGCGTTAGTTACAGGAGGAAGCAGAGGTATTGGTAAAGCCATTTGTTTACGATTAGCCGATATGGGCTACAACATTATCATTAACTACACATCAAATGATGAGGAAGCACAAAAAACTCAAGCACTAGTAAAAGAAAAAGGTGTTGATGCTGTTTTAATGAAATTTGATGTGAGTTCAACAGCAGATACAGATGCCCATGTAGAAAAATGGATTGACGAAAATAAAGATAAGTCTATTGCTGTATTAGTTAATAATGCTGGTATTCGTAGAGATAATATCATGGTTTTTATTAACCCTGAAGATTGGCATAGAGTTTTAGATATCACTGTTGATGGTTTCTACAATGTTACTCGCCATGTTGTAAAAAGTATGTTGAGTAAGCGTAAAGGAAGAATCGTAAATATTGTTTCTTTATCAGGATTAAAAGGAATGCCAGGCCAAACAAATTATTCTGCCTCTAAAGGTGCTATTATTGCAGCAACCAAATCGTTAGCGCAAGAAGTTGGTAAACGAGGTATTACCGTAAACGCTGTGGCTCCTGGTTTCATTAAAACCGATATGACACAAGATATTAACGAAGCCGATTATAAAGGCATGGTTCCAATGAATAGATTTGGCGAACCTGAAGAAGTTGCTGGTGTAGTTGCTTTTTTAGTTGGCAAAGATTCGAGTTATGTAACAGGACAAGTAATTTCAGTAAACGGAGGATTATATAGTTAATCAATTAGAGAATTAATGAGATAGAGAGTTTTGAATTAATAGTTCCCAATTTCTTAACTCAATAATTCAACAAATCAATAATTAAAATGAACAGAGTAGTTATTACAGGAATAGGGGCTTGGTCATGTTTAGGCAAAAATGTTGACGAAGTAAAAAACTCTTTATTTGCAGGCAAATCAGGTATCGGATTTGATCAAGTGAGAAAAGATATGGGATACCGTTCTGCCTTAACTGGCATAGTAGAAACTCCCGTTTTAAAAGGCATATTAGATAGAAGAGCAAGAGTAAGTATGGGTCAGCCTGCAGAATATGCCTACATGGCAACTTCTGAAGCATTACGCATGGCAAATATGGAGCCTGATTGGATTGCAAATCAAGAGGTGGGAATTATTTATGGTAATGACAGTGTGGCTCAATCTACCATGGAAGCTATTGATACAGTAAGAGCAAAAAAAGATACTACACTCGTTGGTTCAGGAGCAACCTTTCAATCGATGAATTCAACAGTAACTATGAATTTATCTACCATTTATAAATTAAAAGGCATTAACTTCACTTTAGCAGCAGCATGTGCTAGCGGATCTCATTCCATTGGAATGGCCTATTTATTAATCCGTACTGGCCTACAACACCAAGTTATTTGTGGTGGAGCTCAAGAAGTAAATCCATTTACGTTTGGTAGTTTTGACGGATTAAGTGCTTTTTCAATTCGCGAAAATGAACCAACAAAAGCTTCTCGACCATTTGATAGAGATAGAGATGGATTAGTACCTAGCGGAGGTGCTGCAACTGTTATTTTAGAAAGCTTAGAATCGGCACAAAAACGTGGTGCTAAAATACTTGCAGAAGTAACTGGTTATGGTTTTTCAAGTAATGGTGAACATATCAGCAACTCAAGTGTAGATGGTCAAGTGCGTTCATTGGCAATGGCTTTAAAAGCCGCAGGATTACAAGCAAAAGATATTGATTATATAAATGCACACGCTACCTCAACACCTGGTGGAGATAGAGTTGAAGCTCAGGCAATTCACCAATTGTTTGGCGAATGTAAAACACCTGTGAGTTCAACAAAATCTATGACTGGTCACGAATGTTGGATGGCAGGCTCTAGCGAAATTGTGTATTCATTATTAATGATGCAAAACGATTTTATAGCCCCAAATATTAATTTTGAAAATCCAGATGAGGATTCGCAAAAAATAAACATTATTGCTCAAACTAAGCAAACACCGCTAAACACCATTTTATCCAATTCATTTGGCTTTGGTGGTACAAATTCTACTTTGATAATTAAAAAATTTGCCTAATTTTGTATATTAATTCAAAAAATTTACAGAAAGCTTAGTATCATGACACAAGAAGAAATTACAAAAACCGTAAATGGTTTTTTAGTTGAGGAATTTGAAGTAGATGAATCGAAAATTACACCTGAAGCAAACTTACGTGACACTTTAGAGCTTGATAGTTTAGATTATGTAGATTTAGTAGTGGTTATTGAAAGTCATTTTGGATTTAAAGTTGTTGGAGAAGATTTCTTAAACATTCATACGTTCCAAGATTTTTATAACTATTGCTACACAAAAGTGCAAGAAAAAGCAGTAGCTTAATTTTATCATATTTAAAAATATAGAAAACAAAACACATAGTGTTTTGTTTTTTTATTTAAATACATTTACAACATGGCTAATCAAAATAAATGGGACGGACAATCACAAGCACGCGTTTTAGGTTTTAAAATCTTTGTGTTTATTCTCAATAACTTTGGATTAAACCCAGCCTACTTTATTTTACGTTTTGTTGCCTTTTATTACTTTTTGTTTACCAAACAAAATAAATACATAAGAGACTATTTTATAAAAGCACATGGCTACTCTGCAGTTAAAGCTCGATTAGCGGTTTACAAAAACAATTTTTTATTAGGACAAACTATTATCGATAAAGTTGCTGTGATGGCAGGAGCTAAAGCTCCATTTACTGTAATACACAAAAATGGTAATATGCTCGACGAGTTAACTGCTATTGGAAAAGGCGGTATTTTAGTGAGTGCACATATAGGAAATTGGGAAGTAGCAGGTCAGGGACTTAACAGGCTAGGAACTGCATTCAATATTTTGATGTACTCAAACGAAAAAGAAGAAATTAAACAATACATGGATGGTGTAATGAAAAATAAAAAAATAAACATCATTGCCATCGATGAAGAAACAAAAAGTCACATTATAGAATTGCATAAAGCTTTTAGCAATAACGAACTAGTTGTTATGCATGGCGATAGATACAGGGATGGAGCAAAAACACTCACAGCAAATTTTTTTGGAAGACCAGCAAAATTCCCAGCGGGTCCTTTTATTATGGCTGCAAAATTTGGTGTGCCTTTATGCATTGTTTTTGCTGTAAAAACAGACAAACACACTTATCAATTTTCAACAG
The DNA here is from genome assembly GCA_037440045.1 of Sphingobacteriaceae bacterium. GTDB lineage: Bacteria > Bacteroidota > Bacteroidia > B-17B0 > Aurantibacillaceae > UBA4416. Next base: position 4,216 of record JBBIUW010000108.1, on the reverse strand, counting down.
AAAAACCAATACAAGTAGCAAGAGTTAGAGGAGAAGATCAACTCGAAAAAGTTTGCGAGGAGTTACTATTACAATATGTAGTAGAAGTTGAAAAAATGGCAAAAGCCTATCCTCATCAATGGTTTAACTATTACGACTTTTGGAAGCTTTAATTATACTTTGGTTTCTAACCATTGCACATAATTAATTAAACCCGTTCCTTCACTCATTAATTCAAATTTTTTGATGAAGTTTTTTATGTTATTTTTTAAAGGACGCCAGCGATACTGATGTTCGTGAAAAAATAAATCTAACAGGTCACAAATTGCTACATCAATTTTTACACTCTCTTTTTCTTTTACTTCGGTTATTAATTTTTGTAAATGAACGAGTTGTTTTTCACACAATTCATAATCTTCCATCTCAGTTCTATTTATTAATTCAAAAACATGCAGCTTAATTATAAATGATTTATCTAAAGACTTGAAATGTTGCGATACATACATTTGACTAAAAAATTTGCTGGCTTGCTTATACTTTTTTAAATCAAAATTTAAAATGGCTAAATTGTTTAATACGTAAAAATATTGATTTGGATTGCTCTTAATTTGTTTTTCGTTTTGAGCCTCTTCTAAAGTATCAATAGCTTTTAAAGCGTTTGTTTTACTGTAATTATTTACTAAAATATTATAATAATAAAATATGTATTGATTATATAGCATTTTATCAAATTCAAAAATAGCTTTATGCAAAACCGCAGCATATTGAATGGCCTGCGAATGATTATGAATCATATAAGACGCATTACATAAATACACCAATAATTGTAACTTAATTTCATGAGTTTGTTTGTTAAACAATTTGTCTGTTTCAAATTCGTTTAAGCAAGATTTTAAATATGACTCCAAAGAAGTATAGTCTTTTAATAACAGCATCAAACGACTAACGTTTTGAAAAATTTTAATTCTCAACTGTGTACTATTTTTCACATACGAAAGCTTGATCGTGTTTTTGAGTGTATGGTTTAACCATGTTGTAATTTCTTTTTTGCTTGATAGATTTTGAGTGGTTTTTACCTCATGAGATAATATGGCCAGATTGTTTTCTAATTCTTGTAATAATTTTAATCTCTTTCCATTTTCGTTTCTTTTTTCAATAATTTTTTCAGGACTTTCATTAGTGTTTTGAATACTCATTCTAACCATTTGTTCATAAATGGCTTCTAACATAGCAAACTCTTCTTTTTCAATAGCTCGTCTTTCTGCCAATTTCAAGTAGTGATTACTTAAATCATACTGTTGCTTATTACCAAATATTTTTGCTAATCCAATTAAATGTAAAATATCAATTTCTGTTTTCTTGTGATTTAAATTTGATAAAACAATGCCAATATCATCCACAATTTTATTCTTGAGTCTGTAATATTTAGTATCTGGTTTAGACCCCTTATACACCTCACTAAAATGAAATTTATCTGATTCGTCAGGTTGCTTTTTTATCGATTCAAATAGCTCTATATCCTTTCTAATGTCGAAATTATGAGTTCTCTTAGTATATAGTTTATAGCTTTTTAACTCTTCTTTTTCTAGCGACTTTATTAAATTCTGTAAAATATCCATAATTGAATGTGTAATAAAATATAAAAGTAAACTATTTTAAATAGAATTTTTAATTAATTTTAAATCAACAAAAACAAGTATTATGACCAGATTATATATTTTATTATTTGTTATAGCTAGTCTTATTGGAAAAGGACAGGCTAAGTTACAGATGAGCCCTATACATAGCTTTTCTCCTGCAAATGCAAATACACCAGCTAGTTCAGTTACATATAGTTCAACTGTGAATTTAACAGTGTATGTAAAAAATACGGGCAATGCCGCTTTTAGCGGATCATTTGCAGTAATGGCTCGTAGAGATACAGTTGGTGGTGTTTTCTTAGATTCTTTGCACATGAACGCCGTTCTTTTTCAGGTTGGCGATAGTATGCAAGTGCCTTTATCATTTGCTCCAACGTCTGGCTTAGGTGCATTTAAAGTTGCTGGTAATGGCAACACAATTGTTGTTTGGCCTATTGCAAGCAATACCATTATAGGTGATAGTTTAAGAAGTACTGTTTGGGTAAATAATGGTTCTGGCATAAAAGAAATAGAAAAAGGCAACTTTAATGTTTATCCTAACCCTATCATTAACGAACTACATATTAAGCCATACGATAACCAAAATTATAAAACAATAATTGTGTATGATGTTTTTGCTAGAAAAGTAAAAGAGATGAACTACCAAGAAACAATTGATTTATCTCAATTAACTCCAGGTAATTATTGGATTGTAATTAATGCTGATTCTAAATCTTATCGCATACCAATTATTAAAGAATAATCCATTCTTCCAAAATTATGAAAGGCTGTCTAAAAAAGACAGCCTTTTTTATGTTACCATTTTTATAAAAAACGCTTGTGGTGTATTTCAAACAATACTAATGTATTAACCCTTGCTTTTACATAAAATGACATGAAAATAGAAAGTGAATTTTAAAAAAACATTTTGTTTGTGTAATTATTAATACAAAATAATACTAATTATATTAATATAGAAGACAACTATTATATTTTGAATATGTAATATTTTTAAATTTTGAATTTAAAATCCTGTTTTTTGTAGCCAAATTTGTATCAGATAAAAAACTAATTTTAATACTTAGAGATATGAAAACAATCAAACAAACAATTTTAGGAATAGCACTCAGTGTTTTTTCTATAACAAGTGTATCTGCTCAATGCCCTTCTATTACAAACATGAGCGTAACCTTGGGATCCAATGGAACGGCAACTGTTACTCCAATTTTATCAAGTCCAGTAAACCCAGCACAAACTATGTATTATTGGTCTGTAACACCTAGTGCTACTCAAACATCAAGCATGTATCAGTCAAACGGAACTTTTCAATTTCCTGCAAACGGCAGTTACACCTTATCTGTTTTTATTACAGATTCTGTAAGTGGCTGTTGGTTATCTGGAAATACAACATTAGCAGTAAGCAATATGTCTGCCACTAGCTGTCAAGCAGCGTTTACAACTTATACAGATAGTAATTGTGTAACTCATTTCACAAACGCTTCAGTTGGAAGCAACTTAACATACGAGTGGTATGATGTAAGCAATGGCTTTTCTCAATTTAGCACATCAACCGATGCTGTTGAATATTTTTCGAATGGAACTTACTTAATTAGTTTATACACATACTCTAATGGTTCGTTTTGCGACTCTGTAACACAAACAATTACTGTAGGTTGTACTCCTTCAACTATTACTTGTCAAGCTTCTTTTTATGCTTATACAGATTCTAACTGTGTTATCAATTTTGTGAATACATCAACTGGTATTAATATTACTTCTAGCTGGACAATTAATAATATCTGTTATCCTCCTTCAAGTTCTAATTTAAGTATTGCACTTCCTGCTGGAACTTACCCTGTTGTGCTACAAACATACTCAAATGGTGCTTTTTGTGATTCAACATATCAAACTATTATAGTAAACTGCGCTGGTGGCGGAACAACAACTCCTACAGGTTGTCAAGTAAACTCTCAATTCTATGTGTTTGCTGATTCTACAAACAGCGGCAATTACTTTGCTTACAATTTATCATCTGGTTCGGGTGCGTTATCTTACTTGTGGGATTTTGGCGATGGAACAACATCAACACAACAATATCCTTTCCACCAATATGTTACTCCTGGTCATTATGTAATTTGCTTAACAACTACAACAACATATACAAATGCTTTAGGCGGAACAACAACTTGCAGCGATACATATTGCGATTCTTCAAGTGTACAACGTATGGCTGCTGGGTTTTTAATGAGTCAAATCAACGTGATTCCTCAATCTGCAACAGGTATTAAACAAGCTGAATTTGTAACAGGATTAAACGCTTATCCAAACCCTATGACTGATGTATTAACAATTGAAGTAACTACAAAAAACAATAGTAAATTAAATTATACATTAATTGATGCATTAGGCAGAGTTGTTTTAACTGGAAATATTGAAAATTCTAAAGCAATATTAAATACTGGTTCTTTAGAAAAAGGATTTTATAGCTTAAGTATTACTAATGAAAAAGGAAGTTCATTAAAAGCTGTAAAACTAGTGAAGTAATATATAATTGTTTAGTTAAAAAACGCCTCGCGAAAATCGCGAGGCGTTTTTTGTTTTATTAATCGTTTAAAATG
>JBBIUW010000107.1:0-7774 GCA_037440045.1 Sphingobacteriaceae bacterium | reverse complement strand
ATCATTCCTTTTTAGAACTGTTTTTTCAAAATTTGTTAAACTAAATAACTATAATATGTCTATATATCAAAAACAAGGGCAAGTCCCACATAAACGTCACATAGTGTTTCGTAAACCTAATGGCGAATTATATCACGAAGAATTATTTGGAACAGAAGGGTTTTCAAGTACATCATCATTAGTGTACCATTTAAATCCGCCAACAATGGTAAAGGAAATCGGTAAAGCACATTATGCTCGACCAGAAGTTGGGATAGACGAAAACTTAAAAGCTTTAAGTTTTATGGGCTACGATGTGGAACCAGATGATGATTATTTAGAAAGTCGAAAAGTATTTTTCTTTAATGATGATATGCAAATTGGTATCGCATGTCCTTCAAAAAACATGGATGACTATTTTTTCAAAAATGCCGATTCAGATGAAATGTTGTTTATTCATAAAGGAAGTGGACGTTGTAAAACCATGTATGGTACTGTTGATTTTGAATATGGAGATTATGTAATTATCCCAAGAGGAGTAGTTTATAAATTAGAATTTGATTCAAGTGATAATAAAATTTTATTTGTAGAGTCACATAGTCCAATTCGTACACCTAAACGTTACCGTAACGAATTTGGTCAATTATTAGAGCATTCTCCTTTCTGTGAGCGTGATTTTAAATTGCCTTACAATTTTGAAACACATGATGAAAAAGGTGATTTCAAAATCATGATTAAAAAACGTGGAATGATTTATCCTTATACTTATGAAACTCATCCATTTGATTTAGTAGGTTGGGATGGATATGTATATCCTTACGCATTTTCAATTTTTAATTTCGAACCGATTACTGGGCGTATTCACATGCCGCCTCCAATTCATCAACAATTTGAAGGTCGTAATTTTGTGATTTGTTCTTTTGTTCCTCGTTTATACGATTATCATCCAGATGCTATTCCTGCTCCTTATCACCACAGTAATATTGATGCTGAAGAGATTTTATATTATGTTGATGGTGATTTTATGAGCCGTAATAATATCAAAGCTGGTCAGTTTACTTTACATCCTGCGGGTGTTCCCCACGGACCACATCCTGGTGCTATTGAGCGTAGTATTGGTAAAAAGGAAACTAAAGAATTAGCAGTCATGATTGATCCGTTTAATCCTTTAAAAATTTCAACAGAGGCATTAAAATACGAAGTGAAGGATTATTATAAATCATGGATGAGTAAACCACAATTAGTATAAAACAAAACTATCATAAACACTAACTAAAAAAATAAATATCATGTCAGTTGCAGATTTAACAAAAGTAAAAAACTACGATTATAGTGGAGAGAAAGTATTTGAAAAAGCTCAAGACTTTTTGCCAATTAACGGTACAGATTACGTTGAATTATATGTGGGTAATGCAAAACAAGCAGCGCATTATTATAAAACAGCGTTTGGTTTTCAAGAATTAGCTTATGCAGGATTGGAAACAGGTTCTCGCGATAGAGTATCTTATGTATTAGTACAAGATAAAATTCGTTTGGTATTAACTTCACCTTTTGATCCAGAAAGTGAAATCTCTCATCATATTCGTAAACATGGTGATGGTGTTAAAGTAATTGCATTATGGGTAGATGATGCTCGTAAGTCTTATGAAGAAACTACTAAGCGTGGTGCTAAATCATTTATGGAACCAACTGTAGTAAAAGATGAAAATGGTGAAATTGTAAAAGCAGGTATTCATACTTACGGAGAAACGATTCATATGTTTATTGAGCGTAAAAACTACAAAGGTGTGTTTATGCCAGGTTACGAAAAATTAGATACTGAATATAAGCCAACTCCAACAGGATTAAAATACATTGATCACATGGTTGGCAATGTGGAGTTAGGAGCCATGAATAAATGGGCTAGTTTCTATGCCGATGTAATGGGCTTTGCAAACTTAGTAACCTTTGATGATAAAGATATTTCTACGGAGTATACTGCTTTAATGAGTAAGGTAATGACTAATGGAAATGGTCGTATTAAATTTCCAATTAACGAGCCGGCTCATGGTAAAAAGAAATCTCAGGTAGAAGAGTATTTAGATTTTTATTATGGCCCAGGTTGCCAACATATCGCCGTTGCAACAGATGATATCGTATTCACAATTTCTGAAATGCGTAAACGTGGTGTTGAGTTCTTATATGTTCCAGGAACTTATTACGATACAGTAAAAGACCGCGTAGGTATTATCGAAGAAGATATGGAAGAGTTAAAGAAATGGGGTATTATGGTGGATAGAGACGATGAAGGATACTTATTACAAATCTTTACTAAACCAGTGGAAGATAGACCAACATTGTTCTTTGAAATTATCCAACGTAAAGGCGCTAAGTCTTTTGGAAAAGGAAATTTCCAAGCTTTATTTGAATCAATTGAAGCTGAACAAGCAAGAAGAGGTACTTTATAGATTATAATTTTTGTCACATCGAGCGTAGTCGAGATGCGCTAATTGAATTTTTTAATTAGTTCTCGACTTCGCTCGAACTGACATTTTAAGAAGTTGTATTTAAATATTATTTTATGAGTATTATACCTCCTTTTAATTTCAAGAAATGGATCGATGAAAATCGTCATTTATTAAAACCACCAGTTGGTAACCAAGTAGTTTATAAAGACACTGAATTTATAGTAATGGTTGTTGGCGGGCCTAATGCTCGAAAGGAATTTCATTATAATGAAGGGGAAGAATTTTTCTATCAGATTGAGGGAGATATGCAGCTGCCTATCAGAGAAAACGGGAAAATCAGAGTGATTGATATTAAAGAAGGAGAAATATTTTTATTACCACCTAGAGTGGAGCATTCTCCTCAGCGTTTTCCTAATACAGTTGGTTTAGTAATTGAACGTCAGCGTACGCCTCAAGAATTAGACGCTTGCACATGGTATTGCGAAAATTGCGATACGGAGTTGTATCGTGCAAAATTTCATTTAGGTGATATTGTAGAGCAATTACCAAAATTAATGCAGTCGTATTACGATAGTTTGGAATTAAGGACTTGCAAAAAATGCGGTCACGTAATGGAACCACCAAAATTAAAAGAAGCAGTAGTTAAATAGTCTTCGACTTCGCTCAGACTGACAAAATGGAAAGTTAGAAAATAAAATATTTAAAAAATGAAACAAGCAACAATTGTAGGTGCAGGATTAGTAGGCTCTTTATGGGCTGTTTATTTAGCAAAGGAAGGTTATAAAGTAAATGTTTATGAGCGTCGTCCAGATATGCGCAAAGCAAATATGTCTGCAGGAAAGTCAATTAACTTAGCGACTTCTTATCGCGGTTGGAAAGCACTAGATGCAGTAGGTATTGGAGATGAGATAAGAAAAATAGCTATTCCAATGTATGGGCGTACTATGCATCCGTTAAAGGGAGATACAAACTATCAACCTTATGGAATAAATGAACAAGCGATTTATTCTGTTTCTCGCGGCGAGATCAATGCAAAATTGATGGATTTATCAGAGCAAAATCCTAATGTGAAAATTTTCTTTAATGAAGAATGCGTGAATGTTGATTTAGAAAAAGGAACAGCATTTTTCAAAAACACACAAACTGGTGTTTTATCTGAAGCAACAGCAGATGTTGTATTTGCAACAGATGGAGCTTTCTCTGCAGCTCGCTATAATGCCATGCAAAAGTTAGATCGCTTTAGCTACAGCCAAAATTATATTGAGGATGGCTACCGTGAAATTTTATTACCAGCTAATGCTGATGGTAGTTATAAATTAGAAAAAAACACATTACATATTTGGCCTCGTGGCCGTTTTATGCTAATTGCTTTACCAAACTTTGATGGCTCATTTACATGTACTTTATTTATGCCATTTGATGGACATGAATATTGTTTTAATAAGTTAACGACAAGAGATAAAGTGGAGAATTTCTTTAAAGAAGTATTTCCTGATTTCTTTGAGATGATGCCAAATGTGGCAGATGCTTGGGAAGATCATCCTTTATCTTCTTTAGCAATTATTCGTTGTTACCCTTGGTATCATGGTAAAGTAATGTTAATGGGTGATGCCGCTCATGCAACAGTTCCTTTCTTTGGACAAGGTATGAACTGTGGGTTTGAAGATTGTACCGTGATGTGGGATTTAATGAAAAAACATAACGAAGACTGGAAAAAAATAGGCGAAGAGTATCAAGTATTACGAAAACCTAATGGAGATGCTGTACAGGATTTATCGGTAAATAATTACTTAGTAATGCGTAATAAAGTGGCGGATTCTGATTTCTTATTGTTACAAAAAATTGAAAGAAGATTTAGCGAATTATATCCCGATAAGTATTTCCCTCTTTACTCAATGGTTTCATTTACTAATATTGAGTATCGAACTGCATTAGAAAAAGGAAATGCACAAGAAAATGTAATTAAGGAATTGATTAGTAAACATGATATTACAAACGAAACATCCATGTCAACTATTGATGAGTTAATCCATCAACAAATGTCTAAAAATGTGTTAATTTAGCCAAAAATAAAAATTATGACCGACGCACAAAAAGAAATCGTTTCTCGCATAGAAGATAAATATAAAGCTATTGATCAAAATCCTGATGTTCATTTAGAAGGATTAGTTTGGGCTAATCCAATTACTTATTGGGACTATATTTTACCAGATGCATTGTTGTCATTACAGGTACAACGAACTACACAGCCAGATGAGATGGTATTTATTATGTATCATCAAATTAATGAGTTGTTGTTTAAAATGATTTTATGGGAAATAAACCAAGTTAGTGATAGCCCGGAAGTTTCTGCACCATTTTTTACTGAAAAATTAACACGTATTAGTCGTTATTTTGATATGTTAGCTTCTTCATTTTCTATCATGGGCGATGGAATGGAGAAAGAACAATACATGAAATTTAGAAATACTTTAACGCCTGCTAGTGGTTTTCAAAGCGCTCAATATCGTTTAATTGAATTTGCATCAACGGAGTTGATTAATTTAATTGATTATCGTTTTAGAGCAACCATTGATAGAAATACACCTTATGAGCATGCCTACGAACATTTATATTGGCAAGCAGCAGGCAAGGATCATGCAACAGGTAAAAAGAATACATTAATCAGAAATTTTGAAAAACGTTATAAAGCAGAATTTTTAATTAAGATGGAAGGATACAATACTACCAACTTATGGACAAAGTTCAAGCAACTTCCGGAAGCTGTAAAAAATGATGCCGCTTTAATTAAAGCGATGCGTCATTACGATTATACAGTTAACGTTACATGGGTAATGGCTCATTATCATGCTGCAGGTAAGTATCTTGGAAACGCAGAAGCAACAGGTGGTAGTGATTGGAGAAAGTATATGCATCCAAAATATCAACGTCGTATTTTCTTTCCAGAATTATGGAGTAAAGAAGAGTTAGCAAATTGGGGAAATAACGTGTAAGCATAAAATTTTAAATGAAACGTTCTATTGAATTAATGTCGCCTGCGGGCTCTTACGAAGCGCTGATGGCTGCAATTAAAGCGGGTTGTAATTCGGTTTACTTTGGTGTTGAGCAGTTGAATATGCGCGCGCGTTCCAGTAATAATTTTACTTTAGAAGATTTAAAACGCATTGCAGAAATAGGAAAAGAGAATAACGTTAAAACGTATTTAACGCTTAATACAATATTGTATGATCATGATATTACTTTGATGAAAAGTATTGTGAGTACGGCTAAAGAAAGTGGTGTTACAGCTATTATCGCAGCCGATCATGCCGTAATGAATTATGCTAAAAAAATTGGAATGGAAATTCACATTTCAACTCAAGCAAATGTATCTAATATTGATACTGTTGAGTTTTATGCAAATTATGCAGATGTTGTTGTATTAGCAAGAGAGTTAAGTTTAATGCAAGTAGCTGATATTAGCCGTGAAATTAAACGAAGAAATATCACAGGTCCATCAGGTAAATTAGTAGAACTTGAAATATTTGCTCACGGGGCTTTGTGCATGGCTGTTTCCGGAAAATGTTATTTGAGTTTACATTCGCATTTTGCATCAGCTAATCGCGGAGCTTGTATTCAAAATTGCAGAAGAAGTTATGTAGTAACGGATAAAGAAGATGGAATTGAATTTGAGGTAGACAATGAATTCATCATGTCGGCTAAAGATTTGTGTACAATTGATTTTTTAGATAAAATATTGGATGCTGGTGTAAGTGTATTGAAATTAGAAGGTCGTGGACGTTCTGTTGATTATGTTCACACTGTTACAAAATGTTATAACGAGGCTATAGATGCTTATATCGATGGAACTTATACTAAAGAGAAAGTAGAAAACTGGAAATCACAATTAGCAACAGTATTTAATCGTGGTTTTTGGGATGGCTATTATTTAGGCCGCAAAATGGGCGAGTGGTGTGATGAAAACGGTTCAAAGTCGTCTAAACGTAAAATATATTTAGCAAAAGGTTTAAAATATTTTGATCAAGCAAATGTGGGTGAATTCAAATGTGAATCGCATAGTTTATCAGTTGGTGATGAAATTATTATTACAGGACCAACCACGGGCTATTTACAAATGATCATAGATGAGTTACGAGTAGATGGAAAGCCAGTTGAAAAAGTTGTTAAAGGAGATGAATTTACAATCGCTACTCCTGAGCGAATCCGTCAATCAGACAAATTATACAAACTGGTTCCTGAAGTGTAATGATTAGAATTATTCAACAACGCATTAAATGCATCGGCTGTAATGCTTGTGTAGAGGCGGCAGACTATCGTTGGCGTATTTCTACTAAAGATGGTAAATGTACTTTAGTTGGAGGAGTAGAAAAAAAAGGATTTTATTCGGTTGTAGTAAACGACCATGAACTAGAAGATAATTTAAAAGCTTCTAAAAATTGTCCAGTTAATATCATTAAGATACATCAAATCTGACTTTTTTTAGCCCCATGTCTGACAATTGTCATATTTAGTTTAGTCTATCTTTAGTTCCTTTGTGGCGGATTTATGCATTTAGTATTTAAGTCTAAACACAATGAAACCAGAATTAAAAGACAAAATCAAAACTATCCGACACGATTATACAAAACATCAGTTGTTGGAAGAATCTGTTTCATCTGATCCTTTTATTCAGTTTGGTATTTGGTTGCATGAAGCTTTTGAAAATGGTGATGAAGCTGCTAATGCTTTTACTCTTTCTACCGTTAATTCATCTAATGAACCTTCTTCTCGAATAGTATTGCTAAGGGATGTAAGTCATGGAGGATTTACCTTTTTTACCAATTATGCTAGTCATAAAGGAAAAGATATTGAAAAAAATAAACACGTATCTCTTTTATTCTTTTGGAAAGAATTGCAACGTCAGGTAAGAGTTGACGGAGTGGTAGAATTTTTATCCGAAGAAGAGTCTGTTGCGTATTTTAATTCTCGCCCTCGAGAATCCCAGTTAGCAGCATTGGCATCTCAACAAAGTGAAGTGATTGCAAATAGGGGAGAATTGGAGGATTATTTTCTTAATGTTACTAAACTATACACTAATAAAGAAGTTCCTAAGCCTAATCATTGGGGTGGATATGTTGTCATTCCATCAAAAATAGAGTTTTGGCAAGGAAGATCAAGCCGATTACATGATCGTATTCAATTTACTTTAATTAATAACTCATGGAAGATAGAGCGACTATCTCCATAAACACCAATATTGTACTATAATGAACACAGTAAGATTTACAAGTGCTAACAAAGACGAAAAACAATTTGTAGCAACACTTAGAAAAAATGTAAATGATTATTTTAAAGAAAATAATATTTCT
>JBBIUW010000106.1:0-7795 GCA_037440045.1 Sphingobacteriaceae bacterium | reverse complement strand
AATTTTATTTTTTTCATATTCTGGAGGTCTATATAAATTATTTAAATTTTCAAACGAATGTAAATAATTTAATTTATTTAATTCATTTTTTTTTGAAAAATATAATCCATAACCAAAATCAAATAAAGTTACATCACTTGTATCTAAGCGTGTAAATTGTTCTACTTGGTAGTATTTATTTTTCCATTCGCTAATACCTCCCGTAGCAACCACTTTACCAATATTACCAACCGCTGCGCCAATATTTAATTCGCCAAACATGTCTTCCTGAATCAAATAAGATGGTTTTTCGAAATCATAAAACAAGGCGCTACTTTTATAATAATCCCATCTTGATAAAGTGAAAGAAGGCTCAATATAAAAAGGAATCTTAGTAGGAAATTCAAACCTTATTTTGGATAATGTACTTGAATTTAATTTACCTAAATAACCATTAACATAAGCCGAAAAACCAATTTTACCAATATGATTATACTGAACAGCAAGAAAAAAATTACTAATAGGTCGATTTGATAGATTTCCTCCAATATCAAAAAACAAGTGCTTATCTCTTTTAGCATTTAAGGTTAATGAGTATTTACCCGACGATGTATCCAGCTTAGTTGTTGGGTATGCTGATTTTATTTTTTCATCGGCCATTAGCCTAAAATATTGCTTTTTGAGCTGTTTCATTGTAAAAGTGTCACGGCTATTCGTAATACTTTTAGTAACAAACTTTTGCATTTTAGCATCTACACCTTTTACAATCACTTTATTATAAACAATTCTTGAAGCAGCTATTTTATCCTTAAAAGCTTTTCTTTTCTCTGCAAGTTTTAAAGCATTTTCATAATTAAAAATATGTGTTTTAATTTCAGGCATAAGTCGCATAGTTGCCACATAGCCACTATCAATTAAACGTTGAGCTGATTCAAAATTAAAAACACTTACATCTGCCCAAGGATGAATAATAACTCCGTTTTCGCAAACAGGACTAAAATTACTTTTACTCATCAACATGTTTCGTAACTGTAAATACAAATTATCGTCGCTAGGCAACTGAGAGTTTTCTGTTACTGAGCTTCCTATAATAAAATCAGGATACATCTCTTCATACATCACGTCTGATGGAAAATTATTATACAATCCGCCATCAAAAAACAAAGTACTATCAATAGATATGGGTCTTATATAAAAAGGATAGCTCATAGAGGCTCTAATAGCTGACGGCATATCGCCATCTCTGAAAACAACACAACGCTTTTTCTCAATATCTGAAGCGACACATCTAAAGGGAACCATTAAACTATCAAAATTATAACTAGAAGCGGCATTAGCAGGCGCAAAGGTTTCCATTAAATAAAAATCAATGGGAACCGAATTAATTAAATTAGTAGCTAAATTGCTAATTAACGAGTTGTTTAAATTTAATTTTAGGGTTCTCCAAGAGGCGTAATCATCTCTTTTCCTAACAAAATAACCAAATTTAGGAGACATTTCACCTTTAGTAAGGTTTGAAAAAGTATGGTCTTTTACCATTTGCTCTATTTCAAGAGGAGTATAACCAGCCGCATAAAGCCCGCCTATAATACTACCTATTGAGGTTCCTGAAATACAATTTACTGGAATATTATTTTCTTCTAATGCTTTTAAAACTCCTATATGCGCTATTCCACTTGCTCCGCCACCACTCATAACCAACCCAACCTTTTGCGCACTTAATAAATGTGACAAAAACAACATCCCAATACACAAAAAGGAATTTAAAAAAGTAGTTATTTTAACCTTATGACTCAAGTTATACAAATTTACCTGAAAATTTTAATGCTTAACATATTCTTTAAATTTCGCTTAAAATATTTTATTTCCTGAAATATTTTACTTACTTAGCAGATTATAGAACTGGCTCTTAAATTGTGATTAAATATATAACTAAAAAAATATTGTATGGTATTCTCGTTTTATACGGAGTAATTACAGTGATATTCTTTTTATTTAATGTATTACCAGGCGATCCAGCGACTATTATGCTTGGACAAAGAGCTAACAAAGAGGCCATTGAAGCTATTCACAAAGATTTAGGGACCGACAGACCCATTATGGAGCAATACGCTATGTATTTGAATGATTTGTCGCCTATTTCCGTTCACAATAATTCAAACAATAACAGTATCTGGTTTTTAAATCCTGGAAAATATAGTTGGAAACCTTTATTTACAGTAGGAGAAAATAAATCTGTGGTGATTAAATTACCCTATCTAAGACGCTCTTACATTACCAAACGTCGTGTTTCAGATATTATTATAGAAACACTTCCTGAAACGGCTGTACTAGCATTTACTTCCATTGTTATTGCTTCTATTATTGGGATATTTTTAGGTATTATTAGTGCTATTAAAAGAAATACTATATATGATAGGCTTTCGTTAGTTTTAGCCGTGTTAGGTATGGCTGCCCCTTCGTTTTTTGTGGGTTTAATTATTGCTTGGTTATTTGGTTATGTACTAGGAGATTATACTGGTCTTTCGCCAACTGGTAGTTTGTATGATATTGATGTTTGGGATGGAGAAAAATTAAAATTAAAAAATTTGATACTTCCTTCTATTACACTTGGTATTAGACCATTGGCTATTGTTGTTCAGTTAATGAGAAGTTCATTATTAGATGTAATGAGCCAAGATTATATAAGAACAGCTAAAGCGAAAGGTTTATCGATGTATGCTATAATTATTAAACATGCTTTAAAAAACGCATTAAATCCTGTTGTAACAGCTATATCTGGTTGGTTTGCAGGATTAATGGCAGGTGCTGTATTTGTTGAATATATTTTTAGTTGGAAAGGTATTGGATACGAAGTATTTGAAGCTTTAACAAAAAATGATTTACCTGTAGTAATGGGAGCAACATTAATATTTGCTACAGTATTTGTAGTTACTAATATTTTTGTAGATATCGCTTATGGCGTTTTAGATCCACGTGTTAGAGTTAAATAAATGAGTAGACAGAAAATAGTTGCTGGCAACTGGAAAATGAATAAAACACTACAAGAAGCTAAGACACTTGTAGAACAAATTACAAATCAGGTTAATGCCCCGATGGCTATCGGGGTTGATGAAATCACTAAAATCATTATCCCATCATTTCCTTTTTTAGAGACGGTTAAAAACACCATTTCCAACAAAGCAAATTTTTATGTTGGTGCCCAAAACTGCCATACCAATGCTAGCGGTGCCTATACTGGGGAAGTAAGTGCCAGTATATTAAACTCAGTTGGATGTAGTTATGTATTGATTGGGCACAGTGAGCGAAGACAATATTTTAAAGAAAAAGATGGTGATTTAGTTTTAAAAATTAAAGAAGCTCTATCTCATCAAATTAAACCTATATTTTGTATAGGAGAAACCTTACACGAGCGAAAAACAGATAATCATTTTAAAGTAATTACAGAACAATTAACCAATGTTTTAAAAGAATTTTCGGTTACAGAATTTTCTCATTTTGTATTAGCTTACGAACCAGTTTGGGCCATTGGCACTGGCGAAACAGCAACTGCAGCACAAGCTCAAGAAATGCATGCTTTTATTCGTGGGGTTGTTACAGATATTTATGATTCGGCTATTGCAAGTAATGTTTCTATTCTTTACGGGGGTAGCTGCAATGCTCAAAACGCTCAAGAATTATTCAGCTGTCCGGATGTTGACGGGGGCTTAATTGGTGGGGCATCTTTAAAAGCAGATGATTTCTGCAAAATAATTTTTTCCTTTTAATCATTCGAATGAATAATCTAATATGAATCTGTGTTTTGCCACAGATTCGTATATTCGTGCTATTAATTGCAATCTAATAAAATGAACTACATACAATATTCTTTTACCGTTACACCTGTTGAACCAGTGTCAGATATTTTAATTGCACTACTGGCAGATTTAGGATTTGAAAGTTTTACACAAAACGATTCGGGCTTTGAAGCATATATTCAAGAAGAACAGGATAATGAAACACAAATAAAAGAAATAACTTTTGACGATTTTAAATTTTCTTATGAACGTATTGTTATTCCAAAAACAAACTGGAACGAAGAATGGGAGAAAAATTTCAATCCAGTTTATGTAGATGATTTAGTTTGTATCAGAGCCCATTTCCATCCTGTTGCTAATCATGTGAAACATGATATTGTTATTACTCCAAAAATGAGTTTTGGCACCGGGCATCATGATACCACTTGGTTAGTGAGTAAAACTATGTTTAGTATTCCTTTTGTAAATACACATGTTTTAGACATGGGTTGTGGTACAGGAATACTAGCCATCTTGGCAAAACAACTAGGTGCTACAAAATTATTAGGAATTGATATTGACGAATGGAGCATTGAAAATTCTATTGAAAATGCTGAAATTAATAATGCAAGTAACATTGAATTTAAAAAAGGAGATGCGTCTTTGCTTCCAACCACAGAAACTTTTGATGTGATATTAGCCAATATTAATAAAAATGTGTTAAAGAAAGATTTACCTACATATTTTACTTGTTTAAAAAAAGAAGGTTATCTGTTATTGAGTGGTTTTTTCACAACAGACGTTCAAGAATTAAAGTCATTAGCCGAAAGCATAGGATTTACATTTACAGAAAGCTATCATAAAAATGAGTGGGCTGTAATTAAACTAAAAAAGTAGTATATAATTTGAAATGGATTTAGAATTTAAAGAAGAGCAAAATTTTAGGAAATGGTGGCATTTCATCATTGCTGGAATTCCTATTATAATAGTTAGCCTTTTATTTTTATTAATTCAATTTAATTTAGTTGAAACAAAAAACAATCAAAAAGAACCATTATTTTTTTCAATACTAATAGCTTTTCTAATACTGGTTTTTATATGGTTTTTATTTTTGAAACTTGAAACTTCCATTAATCATGAAGGCATCACTGTTAACTATCGTGGCATCCCTTTTTGTAAAAGAAACATAAGATGGACTGATATTGAAACAATATCAGTTATCACATATTCTCCCCTAACCGACTATGGTGGATGGGGCGTTAGATACAGTATGTCTGGCAATGGATGGTGTTACAATGTATCTGGAGAGCATGGCATTAAACTATTTACGTTAAATAAAAAGCCTTTCTTAATCGGTACTCAAAAAAAAGAAGAAGCGGAAAAAATTATCTACCATTACTTTAACAAACAAGATTAATAATGAATTACACAAAAATCAACGAACATATTATCGAACAATTAAAAACAATCATTGATGCGGAAGATGTTTTAATTGACAACGATAATTTAGAAAAATATGGTCAAGATGAAACCGAAGACTTTATTTTTAAACCAGAAGTAGTTGTAAAACCTAAAACAGTTAGCCAGATTTCTGAAATCATGAAATTAGCTAATACTCATAAAATACCTGTAACCGCTCGTGGTTCAGGAACAGGATTAAGTGGCGGAGCATTGCCAATACATGGCGGTATTATTATAAGTATGGAACGTTTTAATAATATCCTACAAATTGATGAACGTAACTTACAAGCAACCGTTGAACCTGGGGTTATTAATTATATTTTTCAGGAAGAAGTAAAAAAAGTAGGATTATTCTATCCACCAGATCCTGCGAGTTGGGGAAGTTGCTCGTTGGGTGGAAATGTAGCCCATAGTAGTGGAGGGCCGAAAGCCGTAAAATATGGCACAACAAGAGATTATGTTTTAAATATTGAAATGGTTTTACCTAACGGTGATATTATTTGGACAGGCGCAAATACTTTAAAATATTCAACTGGCTATAATTTAACTCATTTAATGGTAGGTAGTGAAGGAACCTTGGGTATTATCACAAAAATTGTATTTAAATTAATTCCATTACCTAAGCATGACTTATTAATGCTTGTACCATTTACATCTGCCGAAAAAGCGTGCGAAGCTGTAGGGGCAACTTTTAGAGCAGGTATTACGCCAAGCGCTATGGAGTTTATGGAACGTGATGCTATTGATTGGAGTATTAAATATGCTGGAGAAGTTAATTTCACAATCAAACCCGAGTGGCAAGCCTTGTTATTAATAGAAGTAGATGGCAATAACATGGATGTGTTGTTTAATGATTGTGAAATCATCAGTAATATTATGACAGACCATGGATGTGATGATATTTTAATGGCTGATAGTGCTGAACAAAAAGCAGCGCTTTGGAAAATCCGTCGTAAGGTAGGAGAAGCTGTGAAAAGTAATTCAGTTTATAAAGAAGAAGATACCGTTGTTCCAAGAGCAGAATTGCCTGTTTTATTAAAAGGCGTAAAAGAAATTGGCACTAAGTATGGATTTAAAAGTGTGTGCTACGGCCATGCTGGTGATGGTAACTTACATGTAAATATTATAAAAGGCGATTTATCGGATGAAGCGTGGGAGACAGAATTACCAAAAGGAATTGTAGAAATATTTGAGCTATGTAAAAAACTAGGAGGAACAATTAGTGGAGAACACGGCATTGGATTAGTTCAAAAACAGTATTTACCAATTGTATTTCCCGAATATCAACTCAATTTAATGCGAAATATAAAAACACTATTTGATCCCAACTTAATATTAAACCCAGGTAAAATGGTTTTCTAATATCTATATAATTAATTCTTTTATTTGAGAATTAATTAACTAATCCCTAAAGTACAGTAGCTAAATGAATTTAAATCCATTTGAATATGTAATAAGAAACAGATTATATTTTGAAAGCTATTTTTAATTAAATATATTTGATAAACAAAACACAAACACATGAAAAAAATTATATTATCATTATTTACATTTTTAGGTTTAGCTGCAGCAGCTCAAACTATTACAGAAGGAAGCCACGCACCTATGAATGGAGATCCATTATATAGCACTTATCAATGCGATTCAACTGGTATTAATCCTGGTTCAACTGGCGCTGGTCAAACATGGAATTTTTCTTCTCATGTTCCTCATCTATCAACTATCAAAACATTTTCAACATTAACCTCTGCTAATGCGGCTTATAACCCTGCAGATGTTTATGTAAGTTCAGGCTCTACCAATACTAATTATTACAGATCTGCAACAACAAAATTAAATTATTATGGTGGCGACATTACTGTATCAGGTGTTAATCTAAATGTAAAATATGCTACGCCTGCTGTTGTAATGTTATATCCAATGAGTTTAAATTCTGCAACAACTTCAATAACTAGTGGAACTGTAATTTCTGCATTTACTGGTACATTTTCCGGAAACTGTAGCGTTATAGCTGATGCATCAGGAACATTAACGTTACCAGCAAAAACATTTAGTAATGTGCTTCGTGTTGTAACTTCACAAACATTAACAGCTCCAAGTTTATTTAATACTCTAGTAAATTTAGTAACTTATGATTACTACTGCACTTCGGATACAATTAAAGCACCTATATTCTCTATTAATACTTCTACAATTTCATCTTCTGTAGGTGGTACAAGTACACAAACTACAACTTCCGTTTTAAAAAATTATGATATAGTTGGCGTAAAAGAAAATCAAAAGTCAACAATTGAATTAACCGTATTTCCTAATCCAACAAGCTCTTTTGTTAACTTTTCTTCTCAAAGTTTAGAAGCTACTAAAGTTATTGCTTTTGACATGACAGGTAAAATTGTAGCTACAGAAACTATGGATATGGGCAAAGCAAAAATGAACATCTCTCACTTAGCAGCTGGTGTTTACATGTATCAAGTAACTAACAAAAACAACCAAACACTTGCTACAGGCAAATTTAATGTCAGCAAATAAGTTAATATCAATACTCATAAATAAGGCCCTATCCGTTATCTGGCGGATGG